>JACQFT010000044.1 GCA_016199925.1 Opitutia bacterium
GAAAAGACGGACGACATTCTGCTGGCCAGCAGAATCCCTCCAAGGCGAAGCGATGGTCGTGAGTTGCATGGGGATTGGTCGAATGCCTCGGGGCTTGCCCCGAGGATGTTTGCTCACCGGGGCTCGAGACCCCGGCGCTTTCTCCGGCTGGGTTTGGTGTAGGAGCGGCTTTACGCCGCGATGGTTTGCCGGATCGCGGCGCAAAGCCGTTCCTCCGGGAAAAGCGACAGTGGTCCATGGCGCGGGGTGCGGTCTTGGCAGACACCCCGGCGCCTGCTCCGGCCGGGATGGAGTCTGTGCGAGCGTGCCGGCACGCGACCTTGGGCGGACGAGTCGCGACCAAGGTCGCTCCCACAGTGTCGGGGAGAAGCGGTCTTGACCAAATGCCTCGGCGCTTGCCCCGGGGATCTTTGCTCGCCGTGGCGCCGGTGCCGGTTGGGTTTGGCGGAGGCCCGGCTCCGTCCGGTCCGCGGGCGGGAGAAAAAACGGATGGCGTTTGCGGCCCGCGAAACCGTTCCCTGCCGGAGCGCCGGTCGCGAGTCGCACGAGAATCGGGCGGAGGCCCCGGAGCGCGCTCCCGCGAGGTTTGCCGCGAAGCCGGGCAGCGCGCACTCGACGGCTCCCGGCGACTCTGCTGGAGTCGGCGGCAACATGACTGCGAACCGCCGGCCCCTGTTTCTGCTCGCTCTGCTCTCCATCGCTCCGGCCGCGTTGCGCGCGGAGGGGCTCAACGCCGACGAGCAAAGACTCGTCGCCTTCGTCGACGCCCACCGCGCGGACTTCGTCGCAGAGCTCGAGCGCGCAGTGAACATCGACAGCGCCACCGAGAATCTCGCGGGCGTGAAGCAGATGGGCGCGGTTTTCTCCGCCGATCTCGCGGCGCTCGGTTTCAACAGCCGCTTCGTCGAGCTGCCGGCGTCGACGCAGCGCGCCGGCCATCTCATCGCCGACCGGGTCGGCCCCAAGGGCAAGCGCCTCCTCCTCATCGGCCACCTCGACACTGTGCTGCACGGCGGCAACTGGCGGCGCGACGGCGACACCGCGCACGGCGCCGGCGCGAACGACATGAAAGGCGGCGACCTCGTCATCATCCACGCTCTGCGCGCGCTGCACAGCATCGGCGCGCTCGACGGCACGAGCATCACCGTCGTCATGACGGGCGACGAGGAGGCGCCCGGTCACCCGACCTCGCTTTCTCGCCGCGATCTGGTCGCGGCCGCGCAGCACAGCGACCTCGCACTCGGCTTCGAGACCGCCATCGGAAACTCCGGCACCATCGCGCGCCGCGGCATCGTCAGTTGGACGCTCGACGTGCAGGGCGCCACGGGCCACTCGTCGGGCATTCTCTCGGCGGCGGTCGGCAGCGGTTCCATCTACGAGGCGGCGCGCATCCTCACGGGGTTTCACGAGCACCTGGGCAAGATCGACGGCGTCTCGCTCAACCCCGCGATGATCGTCGGCGGCACCCAGGCGGGTTTTGACGGCAACGCCGGCACGGCGTCGGGCAAGACCAACATCATCGCGCAGCACACCGTCGCGCAGGGCGATCTGCGTTACCTCAGCGCCGAGCAGATGAAGCAGGCGCAGGCCGCGATGCAGGCCATCGTGGCGAAACATCTCCCGCGCACGTCGGCGGTGCTGACTTTTGCCGGCGACAGGTTTCCCGCGATGGCGCCGGCGCCCGCCAACCATGCGCTGCTCGCGCAGCTCGACCAAGCGAGCCGCGATCTCGGCTTCGGCCCGGTGCCCGCGTTCGACCCGAAGGCGCGCGGGGCGGGCGACATCTCGTTTGTCTCGCCGCCGCTGCCGGGTCTCGACGGCCTCGGCATTCGCGGCAGCGGGGCGCACGCGCCGGCGGAGACGGCCGACCTCGCGACGGCGCCCGAATTGGTGAAGCGCGCCGCGCTGCTCATCTACCGGCTGACGCGGTGAGCGCCTGGGGTCGGTTCAGTCCGCGGCGAGCGAACGGTAGATGAGCAACCAGTGGCACCCGCTGCCCGCCAGCACGAAGAGGTGCCAGACGGCGTGGTTGTAGGGCAGGCGGTCCCACGCGAAGAACACGGTGCCCGCCGTGTAACACGCGCCGCCCAGCAACAGCAGCCGGAAATTTTCCGCCGGCAGGAGGTGCGCCAGCGGCCGGCACACCAGCACGGCGAGCCAGCCCAACGCGACGTAGAAGAGCGTCGACGTCAGTTGCGAGCGCCACGGGAACCGGTAGCGGATCGCCAGCACCATGCCGAGACCGCACAGCCCCCAGACTGCGGCGAGCAGTCCCCAGCCGAGCGTGTTCCGCAGATGGATCACCAAGATCGGCGTGTAAGTGCCGGCGATGAGCAGAAAAATTCCCGCGTAGTCGAGGCAGCGGAACCGGTGTTTCCACCGCCAGTTCGTCACGCCGTGATAGACGGCCGAGGCCGAGTAGAGCACGAACAGCGACGCGCCGAACACGAGCGCGCTGGCCGCTTGCATCCAATCGGGTTCGAGCACGGCCACCCGCGCGAGCCCGGCCAGCCCGGCGATGCTCAGGAGGGCGCCGAGCGCGTGCGTGGCGGAGTTGGCCACTTCCTCCCGGTCGATCTTGGGGGCGCCGGTTCCCAGCGGACACGTTGCCGGCGGTGCGAAAGCGGTGGTTTGCATGGTAGGAAGGTCAGTCACCCCGATGCCCCTGACAGTGGGTCTATCGGATCATTCGACCCGAATAGTGAGCCCCAGTCGCTTCGCGCCTCGGCCGGGGCCCGGAGATTACCTTTAATTGACAGTCTCGCAGCCGGCCGGTGAAACCGCGCTCCGACCCGCCGCGGGCCCGCGCCGGCCGGCCCGCGGTTTTTCCCGTCGCTTTCGGCCGGCTGGTTCGTGTTTCCTCGCTGTCTTCCCTGTGCCCGCTCCCCACCGCCCGTATGAGCCGTGAAATGTGTTACCGCTGCTTCTGGCCGCGGCCGCTGTGCTGGTGCCCGTCGATCCAGCCGATGCCGACGCGCACGCGCTTCGTGTTCCTGATGTCGCCGATGGAATTCAAGCGCGAGAAAGCCGGCACGGGCCGGCTCACGCACCTGTGCCTCCCGCACAGCGAGATTCACATGGGCAAGAGCTTTGATGAACACGAGGCGGTGCAGGCGCTCCTCGCCGACCCGCGCCATTTCTGCGTGCTGCTCTATCCCGGCGTCGGCGCGCGCAATGTTTCCACCGGCGGGCTGACCGCGGCCGAGATCGGCGGCCGGCAACTCGTCGTCATCCTGCTCGACGCGACTTGGAACGGCGCGCGCAAAATGCTCGGCCACAGCGCGAGCCTGCAACGGTTGCCGCGCGTGATGTTCACGGCGTCGGGCCCGAGCCGCTACGTGATCAAGCAGCAGCCGCAGGTGGGGTGCCTCTCCACGCTCGAAGCGACGCACGAGATGCTCCGCGCCCTCGCGTCGGCCGGGCTCGACGAGTATCGGCTGCCGGAGCAACTGCTCGGGTTGTTCCAGCGCATGCAGGATTTCCAGATCAAGTGCGCGTCGGACCTCACGCGCCCCGGCTATCGGCGTCGGCCCTACAGCGCGCCGGGCGAGCGCCGGTGGGCGCACGGGCGCAGTGGCACGCGGCGGCGTTATGTGCCGCCGGTCGGGGCGCCGGAACCGGCCGCCGGGCCGCGGCCCGCGGCGGACGGGGCCGGTGCGATTCGCCCGGATGCGGGCTGAAGCCTCGCGCGCTTACGCGCCGTCGTCGCCGATGGAGGCGGTCGCGCATCCGGCCATCGCTTCCTCGACCAGCGCGATCTCCTCGGGCGTCACAGGCTGGCGCTTGAGGAAGGACATGCCGTCGTCGTTGCGGCCGAAAAATTCGGGCGCTTGCGTGCGGCATTGGTCGCAGTCGATGCACGAGGCATCGCAGTAAAACCGGCCGGCGGCGTTTTCGGTGACTCGATCAAGAAGAGTGGCCATAGAGGGATTGGGTTGGTCCGCCTACTGTAGCGCGCCCGTCCCGGGGCCGCTCCCCGTATCTTGACCGTTGCTCGTCGTTCTTTGGCGGCGAGGGTTGACTGTAGGAGGGGCTTTACGCCCCGATTCAGCGCGATCTATCGCGGCGTAAAGCCGCTCCTCCAGTTCAGACCAGACGCAGGCGACCCTCTTCACCCGATCCCCAGCAGCTCGACCTCGAACACGAGCGTGGCGTTCGGCGGGATGGCGCCCGGATAGCCGCGCGCCCCGTAGGCGAGATGCGGCGGCAGGGTGAGCTTCACTTTGTCGCCGATCTTCATCAGCGCCACGCCTTGGTCCCAGCCGGCGATGACCTGGCCTTCGCCGAGCACGAACGTGAACGGCTCGTCGCGGTCGACGGAGCTGTCGAATTTCTTCCCGTCGGTGAGCCTGCCGGTGTAGTGCACGGTCACGAGTTCGCCTTTTTTGGGCGACGCGCCGGTGCCGACGGTGATTTTCTCGATGAGCATTTCTTGGGTAGCCATGGGCCGCGACTATGGCGGCGGCGAAGCCTGCGGCGCGATGCTGAAATTTGCGTCCCGCGCGGCCACGCTGGTGGTCGCTTTCGCGAACGTGAACCTTGGTAACGGAGGCCGTATTGATTGACCACGGAATACTCGGATCGAGACGGATCAATCACGGATGGTCGGCAATCGAGACCCTGGGTTACATCCGGCAAAATCTGCGGAATCTGTGGCACTGAAAAAGACGCGGTTGCGGCACGGCGGCAAGACCGTTGCTGCACGGCGAAAAATTTCGCGCCCTCAGCCCAGCGCCACCACGAGCGTCCGGTCGCCGAGCGTGACCTTGTCGCCGGCCATCACTTTTTTTCGCTTTCGAGTTTCGACCGCGCCGTTGAGCAGCACCTTGCCGGCGGCGATGAGCGCCTTGGCTTCGCCGCCGGAACCCGCGAGCCGACCGAACTTCAGCAACTGGCAGAGCTCGATCGGCTCGGCGCGGACTTGCACGGTGCGGACCGCGGCGGAAGGATGGGTTTTCATGGCCGCAGTATCCCCGGTCGCCCGGGAAATGAAAGCGGCAACTCTGCGAACCGGATCTCCCGTGCCGGGCCGGGGCGAAGCCGCTCTGCCAAGCGTTCCGCCTTCCCGTGATCTCTCTCTTTCGTCCGGGTTCGTCGGCCCGAGCGAGACCTTCAGAGAAAGAGGGAAGCGCAAGCCGACCGCGCGCGAAACCTGCCTTGCCCCGGCCCGGCTCTCCCGCACCGCCGGCCCCCCGGGCGGCCGGCCGACGGTGCCAGCCGGCCCCCGAGGCATGGTAACGTATTACGTTACAAATGGGCTGGGCCGCGTCTCGCTCGTTGTAACGTATTATATTACAAGTTGACCGGGCCGCACCCCGGGGGCGATGTAATACATTACGTTACAAGCTGGCTGGTCGACGGGACGGGTGGACGAAAAGGACGGGTGGACGAAAAGGGTGGGTGGACGAAAAGAGCGGAGGGCGCGGGTAAGCGGTGGAAGGCGCGGGCCGGGGGGCGGACGGAGGGGGCTGGGGCGCGGAAGGTGGGGGCGAGCGGTAGCTGGTGCGGGCCGGTGGCGGAAGGTTGGGGGCCGGGGGCGTCCGGCGCCCGGGGGGGACGTTTCGATGCGCCGGGTGGCGGAGCGCTCAACGCCGGGGGCCGGTCCCGCTCAAGCGCTGGGGCGAGAGGCGGGCCGGCCGCCGCCCGCAGTCTGTTTCGCCGCCGCGGCCAGCGCGGCGCGGAGTTTGTCCTTTTTGTTCGGGCGCTTGCCTTTGATGCCACCCGTCGGATCGGCGGGGGGAGGGAGCGGCGGCTCCTCGGGCTCGAAGCCTTCGATTTGCTCGCGGTCGAGGTGCAGGCCGTGGCGTTTCTCGATCAGACGGAAATGCGCGTCGGTGTCGGCGCTGATGAAGCTGATCGCGATGCCGGTCTCGCCGGCGCGGCCCGTGCGACCGATGCGGTGGGTGTAGTCGGTGGCCGAGCGCGGGAGATCGTAGTTCACGACGACGGGCAACTGCGCGATGTCGATGCCGCGTGAGGCGACATCGGTGGCGACGAGCACCCGGAGGCGGCCGTCCTTGAACGCCGCGAGATTGGCGGTGCGCGCGCCCTGGCTCATCTCGCCGTTGAACGGCTCGGCGCGGAGGCCGGCCTTGCGGAGTTTCTCGGCGACGTGGCCGGTGTGGTATTTCGTCGCGACGAACACGAGCACGGCGCTCCACTTGTTCTCCTCGATGAGGTGACGGAGCAATTGCGTGCGGCGCGGTTTGTCGACCTCGATGGCGCGCTGGAGAATCGCGGCCTTGCCGGACGGCGGCAGCTTGGGCGCGACTTCGATGCGCAACGGGTCGCGCAGCAGCGCGCGGGCGAACTCGAACACGGCCGGCGGAAACGTGGCGGAGAAAAGCAGATGCTGCCGGCGCGCGGGCAACAGCGCGAGGACGCGGGCGAGTTCGTCGGCGAAGCCGAGGTTGAAAAGGCGGTCAGCTTCGTCGAGCACGAGGATCTCGACGGCGGAGAGCTTCAGCGCGTTGTGATCGGCGAGGTCGAGCAGACGGCCGGGCGTGGCGACGACGATGTCGGCTCCGCCGCGGAGCGCCATCATCTGCGGATTGATCGACACGCCGCCGAAGACGATCTGCGTCTTGAGCTGCACGGGCAGGCGGTAGCCGTAGGCGCGGATGGATTCGCCGATCTGCGCGGCGAGTTCGCGCGTCGGCACGAGGATGAGCGCGCGCACCGGACGCGGGGCGAGGCGCGGGCCTTCGCTCAGGCGCGCCGAGGCCCACACGTCGCCGCCGCGCAGCACGGCGGGAATCGCCTGCAGTTGGATCGGCGTCGGCGTCTCGTAATCTTTGTCCGCGACGGCGCGGAGCAGCGGTTCGGAAAGTCCGAGCGAGGAGAAAGTCATGCTGCGGGCCGCCGGTCAGGGCAGTTTCGCCTGGATGAGTTTGCTCGCGGCGCCGAAGTCGATGAGGCCGGCCTCGGGGCGCTGCTTGAGCGCGCCGATCACCTTGCCCATTTCCTTTTTCGAGGTGGCGCCAGTGGCGGCGATGACTTCGGTGATGAG
Organism: Opitutia bacterium; assembly: GCA_016199925.1. Taxonomy (GTDB): domain Bacteria; phylum Verrucomicrobiota; class Verrucomicrobiia; order Opitutales; family Opitutaceae; genus JACQFT01. The sequence continues at coordinate 7,010 of JACQFT010000044.1, forward strand.
TGCGTCGAGCTTCGCGGCGTCGAGGCCGGCGGGGAGATATTTCTCGAGGATGGCAATCTCCGCGGTGTTCGCGGCGACGAGGTCGGCGCGGCCGCCTTTTTCAAATTCGGTGCGGGCGTCGGTGAGATTTTTCACGGCCTTGCGCAGGGCGGCGAGGGAGAGGGCGTCGTCGATCGGTTTGGCGAGGTCCATCGAGGAGCGTTGGATGGCGGCGTCCATCGTGCGGAGGGCGGTCGCCTTGGCGGTGTCGCGGGCCTTCATGGCGGTGACGATGTCGGCGCGGAGAGTTTCGTAGAGCGTGGGCATGGAACGGAACGTTAGCACAGAAGCGGGCCGCGGCCAGCTTCGTGTTTGGCGCGCGCTAGCGCGCTGACCCACGGGGGGAACCGTTGGCGCGAGCAAGCCGGAAAGCCCGGCGTAGCCACCGGCCTCCGTGCCTGTGGACTCGGGAAGAACCATCGGCAGGCAGGGACAGGGACGCCTGCCGCTACTCTGCTCAGCGGCGGCGCAGCAGGAAGCGTTGGTAGGTGAGGGAGCGGTCGGAAAAGCCGCGATGGATTTCGCCGCCGCTCAGGCCGGCAAACTCGCCGAAGAGAGGCCGCAGGCGCGGGTGCACGAACTCGGCGATGAGCGCGCGCTTGCGAGCGTCGTCGGCTTCGAGCGCGGCGAGCACGCGGGCGGTGATGTCTTCCTGCTCGACGATTTCGAGGCCGGGCGTGGCGGCGAGGAGCTGGGTGAGCGCGGTCAGGTCGGCGACCGAGCGGAAATCTGTGTAGGCGAACCGGCCGCCGGGTCGCAGCACGCGCGCGACCTCGGCGAAAAAGCGGTCGACGTGGCCATAGCAGTGGCTGCTCTCGACGTTGACCACGACATCGAAGGTCGCAGCCGCGAAGGGCAACCGCTCGGCGTCGCCGACGGCAAACTTCAAGTTCGGCACGCCGGCGTGGCGCTGCTGGCAGAGCGCCACGGCTTGGGGCGAGTAGTCGGCGCCGGTGTAGGATTTGGGCGCGTGAGTGCGCGTGAGAAAACTCGCGCCGCCGCCGCGACCGCTGCCGACTTCGAGCACATCGGCGCCGCGAAGGCGGGCGGGCTCGGCGACGTGATGGTAGAGTTGGGCGCAGAAGCGGTCGGGTTCGTCCGCCTCATCGAGTGGCAGCGGAGCTGTGCCCGCGGGCGGCGCGTAGCCGTAGTTCATGAACGTCCAGTCGCGCGCGGTGTATCGGCCGGCGAGACGGCCATACCACCAGCGCCAGATCAGGCGCCGGAGGGTGGGCGAGGATTCGAGCAGCAACACGCAGAACCGGAGCAGCATCCGGCGAAGTGTGGCGTCGGGTCGGGTGGAGGCGACGAGGAAAATTTTTCCGAAACGCGGCGAGGGCGCCGCGGCCCCGTTATCGATCGGCGCGTTTTGATCTTACGCCAAGGCGAAACCGGCAGGGCGAAGCGTCCCGCTGAGCCGCGCCGTGACACTGCCTGATCTCGGCTCACCCGGAGGGTTCGCCCGACCTGTCAGTCTGACGGGCTCGTCCCCATCCGCTCCGGATTCAGCGGCCGAGCGCCGCGCAGACTTTGTGGCGCGGGCACGACACGAGGTGGTCGTTGACCATGCCGGTGGCTTGCATGAACGCGTAGCAGATCGTCGTGCCGACGAATTTGAAGCCGCGTTTCTTCAAGTCGCTGCTCATGTCGTCGGACTCGGGCGTGCTGGCGGGAATCTGCGAGCGCGCGGTCAGCCGATTCTGGATCGGGCGGTCGCCGGTGAACTGCCAGATGTAGCGGCTGAAGGAGCCGAACTCCGCCTGCGTGGCGAGAAAGGCCTGCGCGTTGACGATGGACGCAGCGACTTTGAGGCGGTTGCGCACGATGCCGGGATTGGCGAGCAGCGCGGCGGATTTTTTCGCGTTGTAGCGGGCGACTTTGCGGGCGTCGAAATTGTCGTAGGCGGCGCGGTAGCTTTCGCGCTTTTGGAGAATGGTCGACCAACTGAGGCCGGCCTGCGCGCCTTCGAGGATGATCATCTCGAAGAGGTGGCGGTCGTCGCGCGAGGGCACGCCCCATTCGGTGTCGTGGTAGTGGTGGTGGAGTTCGGCTTCGGCCCAGGGGCAACGGTTTTTCATGGGGTTGGTGGGGGAGGAACCTAGCAAAGCGGACTGACAGCGTTATGTCAGGAGAGATTGTGGTCGGACGGGCAACGTCAGCAGGGTCTTTTGTTTTGGAAAACGTGGAGCCGCGTTGCCCTCGGCGCAGATGATTCGCCGGAACGCGGCGAGGGCGCCGCATCCCCAGCCGAAGCAGTCCAAAACAAAAGACCCTGGCAACGTCAGGGCTTTCCGGTTGGCTCGCGCAAACGGTTCCCCCGTGGGTCAGCGCACTCGCGCGCGCCAAACCGCGCGCGTCAGCGCGCTGGCCCACACCGACGAAACCGAACCGGAAAGCCGTGCAGGCAACGTCAACGAGGTCGCCCTGGCGCGGGTCGGATTCGGCGGCGCTCCCGTGGCGGTCGGCCGCGGGTTTCGCGGCGGCCAGGCCCCGGGCGAGCGCGCGCCGCCCGGGGCGGGGGCGGGTCCGGTCTCAGAACGCGCCGACGATCACGGCGAGGGTGACGACCGAGCACAGCACGCTGCAAATGATGGTGCCGGAAGCGAGCGCGACATCGCCTTTCATCTCCACGGCCATCGTGTAGGACACGATCGCCGTCGGGCACGCCATCAGAATCATGATGACCTTGAGCTCGACCGCGCCGAGCCCGAGCCAGCGGCCGAACGCCCAGCCGAGGGCGGGCGACACGAGCGTCTTGACCAGCGCCGAGCCGAGCGGATGGGGCCACGCGGTGCCGAGCCGCACCGTCACGAGCGAACCGCCGACCCCGAGCAGGCCGAGAGGCAACGCCATCTCGCCGAGCGCGGCAAAAGTCTTGTCGATGGCCGCGGGCAGGCGCCAGCCCGCCAGGGCGAAGACGATGCCCGCCACGGTCGCGATCAGCGGCGGCGTGGTGACCAACTGTTTCGCGAACGGCCGGATCATTCGCCAGCCGGCCGCGTGTTGACTGAGCAACAACACGACGACTCCGCCGACGTTGTAGCTCACCATCATGGGCGCGACGATCAGGATGGCGGCGGCGCGCAGCGTGAGGCCGCCGGCCACGGGCTGGTCGGGCAGCGCAAAGATGATCGGCAGGCCGACGAACGCGAGGTTGCCACGCATCGCGCCGTGGACGTAGGTGCCGGTCGAGGCTCCCGGCACGCGTTGGAGCCGCGCCCCGAGGTAGCCGGCGCCGATAGCCCCGAGCGTGCCCGCGAACATCGCCCCGAGCATGAGCCGGGCTTCGCCGATCTCGTGGAACGAACTCGCGAGCTGGCTGAACAGCAACGCCGGCAATCCCAGCCAGTAAGTCACGCGGTTGGCCTCGAGCAGGAACGTCGGCGACACGAACCGGCTGCGCTGCAGCGCGACGCCGAGGGCGATCAGCAGGAAAACGGGCGCAAGGACGTCGAGGATTGGCACGCGCCCGACGGTGCGCCCAACCGCGGCGCCCGTCTAGATTGAAAACCGCCCGCTGGTCCGGCGATTCGCGCCGCAGAAAGAATCCGGCTTCCCGTGCGGGCGCGCGGTCCGCAGCCTGCGCCGATGGATTTGGACGAACCGACCCTGAACGAACTCCGCGCCGATGTCCGCCGCACCAGTCTCGGCGGTTGCCCGATGCTCGGCACCGCCGCCGTCGCGTGGACGTTGTGCGGCGCCGCGACGTATCTGCTGCCCGCGAAGACGGCGGCGTTGGTTTTTCTTTTTCAAGGCACGGTCACGATGCCGGTCGGCCTCTGGCTGCTGCCGCGGTGGCTCGGCCTGCCGCCGCTGCCGCGGGCCCACCCGCTGACCCCGCTGCTCGTCCAATGCGCGGGCGTGCAGGCGTTGATGCTGCCGGCGGTGATCGCGGTCTATGCGGCGAAGCCCGCGCTCGTGCCGATGGCGTTCGCGGCGATCATGGGCGGGCATTTTCTGCCCTACTGGTGGCTGCAGCGCACGAAGGCGTATCTCTTCGGCGCACTCGCCTGCGCGCTCGGCCCGTGGGTGCTCACGCTGTTTGTCGGGGCGGAAAATTCGTTTCACTTTACCGGATTCTTCGTCGGCGCCTGTCTCGCCATGCTCGCGCTCAAGGTGAGATCCGAAGCGCGGCGCGGCGCGCTCAGCTGAGGCGGGCGACGCTGTTGCCTGGGTCGGGCCGCCCCTTGCGGACGTGCCGCCGTGCGCGAGTTTTTTTCGGTCCGGCCCCGAGGGCCGGCTCCGCCACCCAGGCCTCCTCCCTTGCCAGCTCCGGCGAAACTTGCTGCGCTGGCGGCATGTCGTCGCACTCCATCGCCTTTATCGGCACGGGCGTCATGGGCCGCAGCATGGCGGGCCATCTGCTTCAGGCCGGCCACACGCTGCACGTTTTCAACCGCACGGCGGCGCGCGCCCAGCCGTTGCTCGACGCCGGCGCACACTGGCACGCCACCGCGGGCGCCGCGGCGGCGCGGGCGGACTTCGTCGTCACGATCGTCGGTTACCCGAGCGACGTGGAAGAGACCTACTTTGGCGCCGCCGGCGTGCTCGCCCACGCGAAACCCGGCGCGGTGCTTATCGACATGACCACCTCCAGCCCGCTGCTCGCGCAACGCATCGCGGCGGCCGCGACCGCGCGCGGCCTGAGCGCGCTCGACGCCCCCGTCTCCGGCGGCGACATCGGCGCCCGCGAGGCGCGGCTTGTCATCATGGGCGGCGGCGACGCGGCGGCGTGGGCCCGGGCGCAACCGCTGTTTGCCGTCATGGGCAAGGTCATCGCCCTCCTCGGCGGCCCGGGCGCGGGCCAGCATTGCAAGATGGCGAACCAAATCGCCATCGCGTCGGGCATGATGGCGTGGTGCGAAGGGCTGATCTACGCCCGGAAGGCCGGGCTCGATCCGGCGCGCGTCGCTGAGACCATCGGCGGCGGCGCGGCCGCGAGCTGGTCGCTCAGCAATCTCGCCCCGCGGGCCCTGGCGGGAAATTTCGCGCCGGGTTTTTACGTGAAACATTTTCTGAAAGACATGAGCATCGCGCTCGAATCCGCCGAGGCGATGCAGCTCGATCTGCCCGGCCTCGCGCAGGCGAAGAGACTCTACGACGAAGTGGCCGCACGCGGCTGGGGAGACTGCGGCACGCAGGCGCTCTTCCGGCTCTATGCGGAGAACGCGGGCGGGTGAGGCGGAAAACCCGACGGGCCGCGGACCGCGCGAACAAACGCGAAGGAGAAGATGCCGGGGCCGACGGGGGCGAAAAATGCCGCCCCGGGTTTTCCCAATCGAAGCGCACGCGCCGGGGCCTTTGGCCCGGACAGCCTCTCTCCGACCGTGCGGGAGCGACCTTGGCCGCGGCTCGCCCGCCGGACGGCGCGGGCCGGCAAGGCGACGAGACGCTCAAGCCCGCCGAAAAGGCGGCGCGAAGTCCCGCTGGGCACCGGGGGCCGCTGCCGACCGGTTGCCCGCGTCCGCGCGCGCCGAAGCGCACCGGAGGCTTCATCGCCAGGCTGCAAGCGATCAAGGCCGGCGCCCGCGGCCCCCGCCGCGGTGAAAACTAGCGCGCGCGCAATCTGTTTCACTGCGGTAAACTCAGTCGCCCCTCTCACCAGCCTTCACCTCGCCATCCACGGTGTTCCGGGATGATCCTCCTTCTTCCCCTCTGCACCGGCTCGCGTTTCCGCCGCCGGTCGCGCGATGCTTGCGAACCGCCGGGCTCCGTGTCTGGCTGGGCGCGGATGAAATTCCTCCCGCCCCTGTTCGTTTTGCTCGGCCTGCTGGCGGGGTGCTCGACCGTGAACACGCTGACGGCCCCGAAGGTCGATCTCGCCAAATACCGGCGCGTCTTTGTCGAGTCGCGCCTGAACGACAACAACGGCATCGACCAGCGCATCGCGAACGAGCTCAACCGCCGCGGCTACACCGCGAGCAGCGGCCCGCTGACGCTGATGCCCGAGGACACCGAGATCGTCGTCACCTACGACGCGCGCTGGGAATGGGATTTCCGCCAATACCTCATCGAGCTCCGCATCGGCGTGCGCCCGGCACAGAATTTCACGGTGCTCGCCAGCGGCCGCTACTTTCACCCGGGCCTTACCAGCAAGACGCCCGACGCCATGGTGCAGGAGCTGCTCGCCCCCCTGTTCCCGCGCCGCTGAGGAACCCGCCGGAACGACCGCGGAGCAGGGGCGGATCTTTCTGCGCCAGTATCGCCGCTCATGCTTGCGCCGCGGCGCCGGTTTTGCCTTGGTCGCCGGACCTTTTGTCATAAACCTCCTTTTCCCATGCAGAATTTTCCGCTCCCCGGCAGTCTGAAGGCCGACCTCACCCACGGCGCCGACATCGAAAGGCGCTACAAGATTTTCGGCAACGAATTCGGGCCGCAGAAAATTTACCGCCTCTACGATCCGGCGGACGACAAGACGTGGGGCTTCGTGGCGGTCGACAATCTCGTGCGCGGCCGCGGGCTGGGCGGCGTGCGCATGGTGGCCGACATCTCGGCCGACGAGGTTTACGGGCTCGCCGCCGCGATGACGCTGAAGAGCGCCGCGGCCATGCTCCCCCTCGGCGGCGCCAAGAGCGGCCTGCGGATGGACTCGCGCGTGTTCGCCGGCCAGCCCGAGGCGAAGAAGAAGTTTGTCGGCATGTTCGCCGAGGCGCTGTGGACCATCCCGGAATACATCCCCGGCCCCGACATGGGCACGAACGAGACCGACATGCAGACGATCTACGAGGTCTTCGCGAAGTTGAACAATGCCCCGCACCACGGTCGCGGCGGCGTCGGCCGGCCGCCGGCCCAGGGCGGCTTCCCGCTCGACGAGTGGGGCGTCACGGCGCACGGCCTCTTCGCCGCCGCCGTGGCCGTCGAGAAACACATCCCCGATTTCCGGATCAAAGATTCCAGCGTCGTCGTGCAGGGCTTCGGCAACGTCGGCGCGCCCATCGCGGAGAAACTGCACTCGCTCGGCGCCCGCATCGTCGGCGCGTCCGACATCAACGTCGCGCTCTTCAACCCCAACGGCCTCGACGTCGCCGAGCTGTGCGCGATCCGACTCAAACCGAACGGTCTCGCCACCTACACCGGTCCGGTGAAGGAGCGCTTCGACGGCGAACACCTCGACCGCCTGCTCGAGCTGCCATGCACGATTCTCGTGCCGGCGGCCCGACCGCACGCCATTCATCCGGGCAACGCCACGCTGATCAACACGCGCATCGTGCTTCAGGGCGCGAACAACCCGGCCGACCTCGTCAGCGAATATTTCCTCCAGCACCGCCGCGGCGTCGTCAGCCTCACCGACTTCATCGTCAACTCCGGCGGCGTCATCGCCGCCTACGTCGAGGCCAAGGCCGACGTCGATGCCGCGTTCCGCACGAAAGTCATGTCGCAGGACGGCACCGGCCGCGCTTTCCTCGAGCAGCTCGTCACCCGCATCATCACCGAGAACATCGACGAGATGTTCCGCCGCCGCGACGGGCACAAGGTGAAGGACATCACGTGGCGCGAGATCGCCAACGAGATGGCGCGCGACCGCCTGCGCCCCGGTCCGAACGGCGCCGGCAAGATCATCCCCGAACTCGTCTGAGTCTGGCGGGCGGGGTCGCCCGCCTTCGCCAAGGCTTCGGCGGGCAAGCCTGGCCCCGCCTCGATTGTCATTACTGTAGGAGCGGCTTTATGCCGCGATCGCACGTGCTGAATCGCGGCGTAAAGCCGCTCCTACAGTTTGCGGCTCGTTTGCTGAAAACTCACGGCGCGTAGGTGACCGTGCGCGCGCCGGCGATGCCGGTGATCGTGATCGTCACGCCCTGGGTGTAGAACGGCGGGTAGGCTTCGTTCGCCACGGTGTTCCGCGCGCGCACATAGTTGCTGACGCCGGTCAGGTCGGCCTCGGCGACGGTGCTCGCCCCGTTCTCGAGATAAAACTGCTCGGCGGCGGCGGCGAGCTGGCGCGCGTTGTTGAGCACGGCCTTGTCCTGCGAGGAGGCGCGGACTTTCTGGAACGCCGGGATCGCCATCGCCGCGAGCAGGCCGACGATCACCACGACGATCATGATTTCCACCAGCGTGAAGCCGGCGCGGCGCGTGGATTTCATCGGCGGCAGCGAATCACTTCTTCGCCAGCAGTTCGAGCGCGGCCGCGACCGACGCGGTGACGCCGGTCTTGAGCGTCGGCTCGGGCAGCGGGGCGAACAGCGCGGAGTGGTTGCCGGGCAACGGCGCGCCGGTCTTTTTGGCCTCGTCCCACTTCACGGGATCGGTGCCGCCGACGGAGATGATCGCGACCGGCACCTTCGGGCGGGTGCGGCCGTATTCGGCGAAATCCTCGCCGTAGGTCGCGGGCTCGAGGGCGGGCACGCGCGCCTCGCCAAACCAGGCGCGGAAGACGCCGTTCAACCGGCGCGCGAGCGCGACGTCGTTCACGACGACGGGGCTGCGGTATTCGGAGGCGTTGACGACCGGCATGCGGTCGGCGGGCACTCCGGCGGCCTCGGCTGCGTGCAGGCAAATGCGTTTGATCGCGGCAATGATCTGGTCGGCCACCGCCTCGTCGTAGGAGCGGATGGTCAGCTCGAGCTTCACCTCGTCGGGGATGATGTTGCGGCGCGTGCCGCCGTGGATCGTGCCGACGGTGACGACCGCCGGCGTGCCGGGCTTCAGCTCACGACTGACGATCGTCTGGAGCATACCGACGATTTCGGCCGCGAGCACGACCGGGTCGCGCGTCGTGTGCGGGCGCGAACCGTGGCCGCCGTAGCCGCGCACGGTGATGTCCACCGAGTCCACGTTGGCGTAGGCCGGTCCCTCGATGCAGGCCACCTGGCCGGCGGGCAGATCGGCGAGGGTGTGGAACGCGATCACGAAATCCGGGTGCGGGAAGCGCGTGAAGAGCCCGTCCTGCAGCATCGCGCGCGCGCCGCCGATGGCCTCCTCCGCGTGCTGGCTGAAAAGCACGAGCGTGCCGGACCAGCGGTCCTTCAGCGCCGCCAGGGTGCGTGCCGTGCCGAGGAGCGCGGTGACGTGCGAGTCGTGGCCGCACGCGTGCATCGTCGGAAACTCCTGGCCGGTGAAGTCCTTCGTCACCGCCGTGCTCGCGTAGGGCAGGCCGGTTTCTTCTTTCACCGGCAGCGCGTCCATGTCGGCGCGCACGAACACCGTCGGGCCCGCGCCGTTCTTCATCACGCCGACGACGCCCAGGCCGCCGACTTTCTCGGTGACCTCGAACCCGAGCGCGCGCAGTTCCTTCGCGACGATGCCGGCGGTGCGCACCTCCATGAACGACAGCTCCGGGTGCTGGTGCAGGTCCTTGTAGATTTCAAAGAGCGCCGGGTATTCGGCATTCACCTTTTGTGCGACGAGTTGGTGGAGATCGTCGGCGCGGCCAAACGGAGCGAGCGCGAGGGCGACGACGGGGAAAACGAGGCGGGATGGTTTCATAGGGCGAGTTGCAGCGGGGTTGGGGAGAATTATTTCTTCGCGAGCAGGTCGAGCGCCACGGCGGACATCGCGGCGACGCCGGTCTTGATCGTCGGCTCGGGCACCGGGGCGAACTTGCTGTTGTGCGGGCCGGGCAGCGGCACGCCGGTGCGCTCGGCTTCGGCGAGCTTCGCCGGATCGGACGCGCCGAGATCGAACATGCAGACCGGCACGCGCTCGGCCGTGCGGCCGAAGGCGCTGAAGTCCTCGCTCGCCATGACGGGCTCCGCGGTTTTCACGGCGGCGGCGCCGAGCGCGCCGATGAGGGCGCCGCGCACGCGGGCGGTGAGCGCGGGATCATTGAGCGGACGCATGGCTCCCGCGGGTCGGTCTCGCGACTCACGATCGTCTGCAACGCCACCACGATGCGCGCGGCGAGCAGCACGGGGTCCTTCGTGACATGCGGCGTCGAGCCGTGGCCGCCCACTCCGCGCACGGTGACCTCGACGGTGTCGGCGTTGGAAGTGACGGCGCCCGGTGCCACCGCGACGGTGCCGGCGGCGTGGATCGAGTCATCGTGCAATGCCACGACGAAGTCGGGCTTGGGAAATTTTTGGTAGAGTCCGGCGGCGAGCATCGCGCGCGATCCGAGCAGGCGTTCCTCCGCCGGCTGGCCGATGAAGATCAGCGTGCCGCTCCACCGGTCCTTCATCGCCGCCATGGTCCGCGCGGTGCCGACGAGGCAGGTCAAATGGATGTCGTGTCCGCACGCGTGCATCACCGCGGTCTCGCGGCCGGTGAGGTCCTTGGTTTTCACCGTGCTCGCGTAAGGCAGGCCGGTCGCTTCCTCCACGGGCAGCGCGTCGAGTTCGCTTCGCACCATCAGCACGGGCCCGGGACCGTTTCTCATCACGGCCACCACGCCGGTGCCGCCGAAGTTTTCCGTCACCTCGCAACCCGCCGCGCGCAGTTCGCCGGCGAGTTTCGCGGCGGTCGCCGTTTCCATCAGCGACAGCTCCGGATGCGCGTGGAAATCTTTGTAGAGCGCGTCGAGCGACGGGTATTCGGCGGCGACGCGCTGCGCGACGAGTTGGCGGAGATCATCGGCGTGCGCGCTCACGGCGAACACGGCGACGACGGCGGGAAGGGCGAGGCGGACGAGTTTCATCGGGGCAAAGGGAGCGTCAGGTTTTCGGCTGGGGTTCGAAGAGGAAGATGAGCGAGTCGAGCATGGCGTCGACAGAGTATTTCGCGAGGTCGGCGGGCGTGAGCGGGTTCTCCGGACCACGGAGCTTGCGGGCGTCGGCGGCGTAGCCCGCGGCCATTTTCTTCACGGCGTTGTAGAGCTCGGTCTTGCGGGCCATCAGTTTTTTCTTCTCGGGGTTGAAGGTCGGCGTGAGGTCGTCGCCGACCCACAGATACCAGTCGTCCCGGTCGGCGAAGTAGACGGCGAGCGCGCCGTTTTTGGCGATGCCGAGTTCGCGTGCGAGTTTCTGCGTGAACTTCGCCGGCGTGGTCTTCTCCGTGGCGTCGGCAGCTTGCGGCAGCGTGGCGTAGGTGCGCGCGTAGAGGCGCTGGCCGGTGAAGCGCTGGAAGTTCGCGAGCTTGAAGTTGAAATTCTTTGCGCGCGGAATCTCCTGCGGCAGCACTTTGTCGGGATCGTCGAAGTGCGTCGTCGGGCCGCACTCCTTCGCGCCGCTGTATTTGCCGGCTTTCTCGACGAGCGACTTGAACGTCGCCTCATCAGCCTTGAACGCCTGCGCGGCCGCGCCGACGCGGAGGATTTTGATGGCGAATGCGTCGTTGAGCTGGATCAGCGGCACCACGTCGGCGCCGCGCACCGTGCGGCCGAAGACGCTGTGCAGGTAGTTCAGCCGCGTCGTGTCGGCGAGGGTCACGAAAAACTCCGAGCTGTTCGTGTCGGGGCCGCCGTTGGCCATCGACAGCGTGCCGGCGGCGTCGTGATGCAGGCCGGGCACGATCTCGTCGGGAAACGGGAAAGGGTGCCCCGCGGCGTCATCTTCCGGCGTCGGCTGGGGCCGGCTCTGGATGCCGCCGCCGGGATTGGTCGGGTCGCCGCTCTGGATGACGAAGCCCGGCACGACGCGATACCACGTCAGGCCGGTGAAAAACGGTTGGCCGTCGCGCTGGGCGAGGGAGCCCTCGGCGCGCCCGACGAACGAAGCGACGGTCATCGGCGCCTGTTGGTAGAACAACTCGGCCGTGAATACGCCGCGCGGAGTGGTGAACTCGGCATAGAGCCCGTCGGGGAGTGGAGCCGGGTCGGCCGCGAGGCGCGCAGCGAACAGGAGAGGAAGGAGGCAACGAAGGTTCTTCATGGGGACTGGGTGTAGGAGCGGCTTTAGGCCGCGATGGTTTGTCCGAATCGCGGCATTCCTCCGTCGCCAAGGCTATGGCGGACAAGAAAGCCGCCCCTACAGTTGGCCTGCGGTGATCGGGGCATGGTCATTTGAGATTTTCGAATTGGACGATGAGGCCGTTGATGACTTCAACGGCGGAATTGCTGACGCGTTTGCGCTCGGCCTTCACGGCTTCGGTTTCGCTCTCAGCCGGCTGCTTGCCGGTGCGGTGCGTGTAGTCGGGGAGCTTGAGGCTTGGGCGGGCACCGAGGGCCAGCGTCCATTGGTCGGGCTCGGCGAAATAAAACGCGAGCACGGCGTCGCGGGGCAGATGCATCTGCTCGCGGAAATGATCGGCGAATTGCTGCAGCGTCTGGCCGGGAAACTCCGGGTCGAACTTGTCCGCCAGGCGCACGTAGGCCTGGCCGCCGCGGAAGCGCTGCAAGTTGGCGAGCTTGGTCTCGTAGTATTTCACCCGCCACGGCTGGTCGGCGGGCAGCACGCCTTCGAGGTCCTCGAAATGCGCCGGCGCGAGCCGCGGCGCGCGCATGACGCGGGAGTTGAAAGTTTTTTCGTCGGTGCGGAAATTCTGCGCGTCCTGCCCGAGGCGGAGAATCTTCACCGTCATCTTGTCGCCCGGCTGGATCTTCGGCAGCACGTCGAGGCCGCGGACGGCGTGGCCGAAGATCGAGTGCGCGTAGTCGAGGTGCCGCGCCGGCCCGAGCATGAAGCAGAACTGCGAGCCGTTGGTGTCGGGGCCGCGGTTCGCCATCTGCATCACGCCGAGGCCGTCGTGCTTGAAGCCGGAGACGATCTCGTCGGGAAACAGATAGCCGGCGTCGCCCGCGCCGGTGCCCTTGGGATCGCCGCCCTGCACGACGAAGCCGGGCACGACGCGGTGAAAGGTCAGGCCGTCGTAGAACGGTTTGCGCGGGGCCGGCCCGAGCGTGCCCTCGGCGAGACCAACGAAGTTGGCGCAGGTCATCGGGGCTCGCTTGTAGAAAAGTTCGGCGGTGACGACGCCGCGCGTCGTCGTGATTTCGGCGTAGAGGCCGTCGGGGAGGTTGGCCGCGAGAAGTCGAGCAGCAAACAGGAAGGGAAGGAGGCAACGAAGATTTTTCATTCGCGATGGGTCCGATACCCCGGAGCTTGCTCCGGCTTGGTTTGGGTGGAGGGACCGGCTCCGTCCGGTCCGCAGATTGCGAAAAGACGGACGACATTCTGCTGGCCAGCAGAATCCCTCCAAGGCGAAGCGATGGTCGTGAGTTGCATGGGGATTGGTCGAAGGCCTCGGGGCTTGCCCCGAGGATGTTTGCTGGATCGGGTGTAGGAGCGGCTTTATGCCGCGATCAGCGCAAACCATCGCGGCGTTCCTCCGTCGCCAAGGCTATGACGGACAAGAAAGCCGCTCCTACAGTTGGTGTGCCGCGCGGCGGACATGTCATTTCGGCTCGAGCTTGAGGATCAGGCGGTCGAGGAGCGCGTCGGTGCGGAGCTTGAGGTGCTGGGCGGCGGTCGGTTGCTGGTCGGCAGGAGAGTTTTTTTGCTGCCGGGCGAACTCGGCGTCGCCGGCTTTCATCGCGGCGGCGAGAAAAGCCTCCTTCACGTCGTGAAAGGCGGCGCCGTCGGCGAGGTCGGCGGGCGTGGGCGTGCGGCCGAAGAAGGTCGCCGTGGATTCGTCGCCGATCCACACGCGCCAGTCGTCTTCGGCGGCGAAGTAGGCGACGAGCGCGCCGCGTTTCGCCGTGCCGAGCTTCGCGGCGAGCGCGCGCATATAGGCGCCGGGGATTTTATCCTCGTCGGCCGGCGGCTCCGTGGCGAAGAAGCGGCCGACCACGCGCACGCCGGTGACGCGCTCAAAGTTCGCGAGCTTGAAGTTGAAATTCTTCGCGCGCGGCACGTCCTGCGGCAGCAGGCGGTCGGGGTCGTCGAAGTGCGCGGTCGGGCCCGGCGTCGCCGAGGCCCGGCCGGCCGGCCCGGGGCCGGGGGCGTCCGCATATTTCTTTGCGGCGGCGGAGAGCGCCTTGAAGGTTGCTTCGTCGGCTTTGAACGCCTGCGCGGCCGCGCCGACGCGGAGAATTTTGATCGCGACCGGGTCGTCCTGTTTGATGAGCGGCAGCACGTCGAGACCGCGCACGACGCGGCCGAAGACGCTGTGCAGATAGTTGAGGCGAGAGGTGTCGGCCAGGGTGAGGAAGAACTCGCAACTGTTGGTGTCGGGGCCGGCGTTGGCCATCGAGAGCGTGCCGACGGCGTCGTGGCGCAGGCCGGGCACGAAGTTGTCGGGAAAGTGATACGGGATCGGCTCCTTCTCGTCGTCGGTGTCCTTGAGTCCGGGATTGCCGCTCTGCAGGACGAAGCCCGGCACGACGCGATACCACGTCAGGCCCGAGTAGAACGGCCGGCCGACCTTCGGCGCTCTGCCGTCCGGCAGAGTGCCCTCGGCGAGACCGGTGAAGTTGACGCACATCAGCGTGGCCTGCGTGTAGAACAGCTCCGCGGTGACGACGCCGCGCGGCGTGGTGAACTCGGCGTAGAGCCCGTCGGGGAGGGGAGGAGCGATGCGCTTTGGCCCGGTTTCGATCACTGGCGGGTCGCTAATCACATAATGCGCTTCAGATCGCGGTGTGGCATTCGGATCCGGGCGGAGACTGTCCGGGAGAGGAAGTCCTTCTGCGTTAGGCGGCGAAGGTTGCTTGGCGGGTTCGTCGCCGGAGGCGACCAGCGTGCAGCCAAGGGTGAGAGCGAACAACCAAGAGAGTCGGCGCATGAGGGAAGGCAAACTTGTAGCCGCCAATCACGCGAAGGCCAGCGCGCAAAATTGCGCTCGCCCGGTGGGTGCGTATGGTTTGCGGATTGGCGGTTGGCGCGAAATAGTCGAACCGGAGCTTGAAAGATCGGCCCGTTCTGCTGCGTTGCAGTGCAGCATGAACTCCGTGTGCGGGGGCAAAGAACGAGGTGAACTGATCGGCCCGGCGTTTGCGCGTTCTTGGATGGCGTTTTGGGGATTTAGCGCGGTGCTGGTCGAGACCGCGCCGATGATGGCGGAGCAGATGCACGGCTTGTTGACGAATGCGTTGAGGCAGGCCGGGTTTTCGCCAGGGATTCTTCGCCCGTTCGGAAATTTCGACGACGCACGCTACTATCTGCCCACCCGGGAAAACCTCGACCAGTTGCTCGCAACGAAAGGACCGACGGCCGGCTATGGCTCAGTGGTGGATTTGTTCGATTGCGACGACTTCGCCTACAATTTCCGCGGCTTTGCCGCCGCCCACCGCTTTCGTTCGCGCGACCGCGGCGATAACACCACGCCCTTTGCCATCGGCCTGCTCTGGGGCGCGGGGTTCACCGGTCTGGGACCAGACTCGCATCTGCTCAACGTCGCCGTGCTCTCGGATCACTCGGTCTGGCTCGTTGATACCTGGCCCGAAGGCATTCGGCTCGCGGAATTGAAGCCAGACGTAGCCGCGAGTCTTGCCTACCTCGTCATCTAACCGGAGGACGGCAAATTTTCCCCATCACATCAACCCTAAGAAATCGCATGAGCCATCAACACCTCCTGTTCTCCAGCATCACGTCCAAGTGGATTCTGTATGAAAAACCGACCCCGCCGAATCAGATCGATCCCGCGACGCGC
>JACQFT010000083.1 GCA_016199925.1 Opitutia bacterium
CACCGGTCTGCTCTTGCCGCAATCGACCGCAGACCATGAACAACTCCGTCCCGGCGCCCGTGTGGCGCCTGCTTCCAGTCCTCAGCTTGGGGCTGGCCGGCTCTCTCGCCGCGCAGACCACCGCTCCCGAACGCCTCGCGCCGTATGTCACCACGGCCACGCGCACGCCGATCGCGGTCACGACCGCCGGCAGTGCCATCGATACCATCAGCGCCGAGGAAATCGCGCGCATGCCACTGCCGCTGCTCCGCGGCGCGCTCGCGAGCATCCCGGGTGCGCCGGCCTTCGCCAACGGCGCGACCGGCGGCGCGGTGTCGCTCTTCCTGCGCGGCGCGAATTCCAACCAGACGCTCTTCCTCGTCGACGGGCTGCGCTTCAACGATCCCAACACCGACTACCAAGTCGCCCTCGGGGGCGCGAGTTTCGGCGCGGGCGACAGCCTCGAAGTCGCCCGCGGCCCGCAAAGCACGCTCTACGGCGGCGAGGCCGTCGGCGGCGTGGTGTCGCTGCGCGCGCAGCGCGGCCGCGGTCCCGCGCGCCAGAGCGCGGCGGTCGAGGCCGGCTCGTTCGGCACGGCGCAGGGCGCGTTCAGCGCGCAGGCGGGCGACGAGCAGAGCGCCTACACGTTTTCCGCCGCCGGCGGCCACACCGACAATGCGCGCGCGAACAATGCCTTTGACAGCGCCACCTACGCGCTGCGGGTCGACAAGAAAATCTCCGCCGCCGTCGCGCTCGGCGCGACGTGGCGCGGGTTCGTCGCGACCTCCGGCGATCCGGGAGCGGTGCGCGGCTTCGGGGCCAACGACCCCGACAACGAGCTGCGCGAGAGCAACCAGACGGCGACGGTGTTCGCCGACCTCGGGCATGGCGGCGACCTGACGAGCCACGTCACGCTCGGCTGGCAAGACCGGCGGTTTGTGTCCGACAACCCCTCGCCGTTCGGAAACCAGACGACCGTCGTGAAGAATCGCCGCGCGATCCTCGACTGGCAGAGCACCTACACGGCGAACACGCAGCATCGGCTCACCGCCGGTTTCACGGGAGAGATCAACCACACGGTCAACACCGGCTTCGGCAACATCAACCGCCACCAGAATCTGCTCGCGATCTTCGCGCAGGACGAGTGGTCGCCCGTGCAAAACGTCTATCTCACCGCCGGACTGCGCAGCGACGACTTCGACACCTTCGGCCGCACGACGACGGGCCGCGTGACGGCGGCGTGGCTGACGCACGACGCGCGGCTGAAGCTGCGCGCGAGCTACGGCACGGGATTCCGCGCGCCGAGTTTTCTCGATCTGTTCGGGCAGAGTGCGTTCTACGTCGGCAATCCCAGTCTCAAGGCGGAGTCAGCGCGCGGCTGGGATGCCGGCGTGGACTATTATCTCGGGGAGAATCGCGGCACGCTCAGCGCGACGTGGTTCCAGACGGACCTGCGCGATCTCATCACGTTCGATTTCTCCGCGTTTCCCGGCACGGTGATCAACGTCGGGCGCGCCCGCACGCGCGGGTTGGAGTTGTCCGGCAAGTTCACGCTGCCCGGCGCCATCGAGGCGCGAGCGTCCTACACTTATCTCGAGGCCGACAATCTCTCGGCCGGCACGCGGCTCCTGCGGCGGCCGCGGCACAGCGGGGCGCTCGACCTCTGGCACGATTTCGGCGGCGGCTTCAGCGCGGGCACGGGGCTCGCGTTCGTGGCGCAGCGCGAGGATGTCGACGCGGCGACCTTCGCCACGATCGATGGCGAGGACTACACCGTGGTGCGCGTTTACGGCGCGTGGCAGGTCACGAAGCGCGTGGCGTTCAAGGCGCGGGTGGAAAATCTGCTCAACCAGAAATACGAAGAAGTGAACGGCTTCCCCGCGCTCGGCTTCGGTGCGTTCGCCGGCGTGGAGGTGAAGTGGTGAGATAGATTCATGTAGGGCCGCCGCTTGTTTGCCCGCCATAGCCTTGGCGGCGGCGGGTCGGCGCGCCGTTTCTAGATGCGCGGCACGCCGTCAAGCGGCGGCCCTACATAAAGACAGAGGCGGGGTTTGGAAATCCCGCCCGATATTCCCCGACGAGCCGCAGGCACTCCGCGCTTGCGGCTTTTTTTTGGACCGCGACACTCGGGCACCCATGAGCCCCAAGATTGCTGTCTTCTTGTTCGCGTGCGCCGGTGTGGCGTCCGCCGCCGTTCCGCCGCCGGATTTTCGCGCCGGCCAGCCGGCGCAGGCGCAGCGCGATGCCCGCCTCTACCTGCCCGATCTTGCGGCGATGACAAAGCCCGCGTCGAGCGGCCTGCGCGAAATCGTCGAGCGCTACGACGCCGACCGCCACAGTCTGCTGCGCGTTTACTCGGTCCGCAGCTCGCCCCTCCAGTTGCGCCGGCTGCGGGAGTTCGACACCGCGTGGCTCGCGCAGCTCGATACGATCCCCTATGATTCGCTCGACGCCGAGGCGCGGATCGACTGGCAGCTTCTGCGGGCCGAGATCAGATTCCAACTCGTGCTGAACGCCCGGGAGGAGATCCGCGCGGCCGAGCTGCGGCCGGTGCTGCCGTTCATGGACGACCTCGCCGGCCTGCAGGAGACGCGCCGGAGTTTCGCCCCGGTGGAGGCGGAGAAAGTCGCCGCCACGCTGGCGCATATGCGCAAGGCGCTCGAGGACGCCCAGCAGGCGCTCGCCGAAGGGCTCAAGGAAAAACCCGACGCCGACGCGAAGGTGGCGCCGCTGAAAGTTACCAAGATCGTCGCGTGGCGCGCGGCCAACCGGCTGGCGGACCTCACCAAGACCCTGGAGAATTGGTATGCTTTCAACGACGGCTACCAGCCGCAGTTCAATTGGTGGGCGCGCGAGCCCTACAAGAAATTCGCGGCGGCGCTCGAGGACTACGGGAAGTTTCTCCGCGAAAAAGTCGTGGGCGTGAAGCCCGGCGACGACGAGCCGATCATTGGCGACCCGATCGGCGCCGACGGCCTGGCGGCGGACCTCGCGCACGAGTTTGTGCCCTACACGCCCGACGAATTGATCGCGGTGGCGAACAAGGAATTCGCCTGGTGCGAGGCGGAGTGGAAAAAGGTCGCGCACGACATGGGGCTCGGCGACGACTGGAAAGCCGCGCTCGAGCGCACGAAACAGGACTACGTGCCGCCCGGCGAACAGCCGGCGCTCGTCGCGAAGCTCGCCTACGAGGCCGTCGACTTCGTGACGCGGCACGAACTTGTCACCGTGCCGCCGCTGGCGATCGACGACTGGCCGATGCGCATGATGACGCCGAAGGAGCAGAGAACGAACCCGTTCTTCCTCGGCGGCGACCAGATCATCGTGTCGTTCCCGACCGACGGCATGGACCACGAGGAAAAGATGGGCAGCCTCCGCGCGAACAACATCCATTTCTCCCGCGCGACGGTGTTTCACGAGCTGATCCCCGGCCACCATTTGCAGGCCTTCATGACGGACCGCTACAACCGGCACCGGACGCTGTTCGACACGCCGTTCTGGACGGAGGGCTGGGCCCTGTGGTGGGAGATGCAACTGTGGGACAAAGGCTTTCCGCAGACGCCGGAGGACCGGGCCGGGATGCTCTTCTGGCGCACGCACCGCTGCGCGCGCATCATCTTCTCGCTGAATTTCCACACCGGCAAATGGACGCCGCAGCAGTGCATCGACTTCCTGGTGGCGCGCGTCGGGCACGACGTGCATACCGCAACGGGCGAGGTGCGCCGCTCGTTCAACGGCGACTACTCGCCGCTCTACCAGGTCGGCTACATGATGGGCGCGATCCAACTGCGCGAGGCGCACCGTGAACTCGTGACGAGCGGCCAGATGACCGACCGCGCGTTCCACGACCACATCCTCCGCGCCGGCCCGATGCCGATCGAGCTGGTGCGCGCGAGCCTGAAGGGCACGCTGCTGCCGAAAGATTTTCGGAGCTCGTGGAAATTCGCCGGCGAGAAACCGTGAGGTGAACTTGTTCGCAATGCGGGGCCGGCGCTCGTCGCCGCGCCGCTGGTTCAGCGCGCTGAACTGCGCGAACCTGCGGCGGACGGAACGGCGCGCGGGGAATGCGTCTTGAGGCCGGGCCGCTCCGGCAACTGTGGCTCGGGCGATGGGCTGACGCTTTTTTCTCGGGGAGCGCCCGCGTCCCGCGGGCTGTCCTCGGCGTCCCGCCGAGGATTGCCGGAGGAGCCGGCGAGACACCGGCTCCGGCACGCGAGACGCGTGCGCTCCCCGGGAAGAAAATCCGCAGCCGATGTCAGACAACAAACGAGCCTCAATCGCGCTGCGCCGTGGGCCAGCGCCCTGCGGCGCGCGCCGAAGGACGCGCGCGCGAGCGGGCTCGCTGCCCACACAGACGCGCGCGCGCGAGCTCGCTGTCTCGCGTCGCAATCACGCAATCTCACCCGCGCTGCTGGTTCAGCGCGCTGAGCCGCGCGAGCAGCTCGGCGTCGGGCAATTCGGCCGGCCAGCCGTAGGCGACCGCGACGGCGGTCTCGAGTCGCGCCGCATCGTCGCCGCGCGCGGCGAGAGCGACGGCGTGGCGGTGCGCCTCCTGCACGGCGGTGAGCGCGTGCAACTCGGTGCGCGGCGGCCAGGGAAAGGGGAATGATTCGACGGCGACCGTCGGTGTGCGGCGCGAGTGGACCTTGGACCACCAGAGCGCGAACGCGCGGGAGCGGAGCACGCCGTGCGCGAAGTCGTCGTCGCGGGCGACGACGAGGAGCGAGCTGTCGGGCAGGAGTTGGGCGTCGAGCCAGACAAACTCCGGCGTCGCGCCGCCGAGCGGGGTGGCGAGGTAGCGTTCGCGGCGGGCGAGCGCGACGCGCAGGTCGTGGCGCGCGTAGGGGTTGGCCCACCAGCGTTCGTGCTTGAGGCGCACCGTGCGCACGAGGTGGTGGAACGGATTTTCGTAGAGCGCCGCCTCCTCCTCGCTCATGTCGGGCGGAAAATCGATCTGCCAGCCGCGGACGAGCCGGCGGAAATCCGGCGCGCTGACGACTTCGCGCAGCACGTTGGAGTTGGGTTTGCCGTGGGGATTGCGCGCCGGGAGCATCTGCGCGGCGACACGGGCCGTGATGCCGAACGCCGGGACGATGCGTTCGCCGGCGTAGGCCAGGCGGTCGTTTTCAGCGAGAGGACGGGGGCGGAGATGAGGCATGGATCGGGCGCGGCGAGCGGACCGAAGAAGGGTTGCCTAAAGCGGGCCCGCCGCCAAGCGTCGCGTGAGAAAAATTATGCACTCCCGCCGATTCGTCTGCGCCGCCCTGGTGATCGTTGCCCTGCCGCTCGCACTGCGGGCCCAGACTTTGCAGGAGAAAATCCGGGCGCACCGCGTGGCGCACGAGAGCGAGTTGATCGCGGAATTCCGCGACTTCGTGGCGATCCCGAACGTGTCGTCGGACCACGAAAACGTGCGGCGCAACGCCGACTACATCGTCGGCATGCTGAAGAAACGGGGCGTCGCGGCGGAGCTGCTGACGATCGACCGGCCCGGCGCCAACCCCGTGGTCTTTGGCGAGGTGCGGGTGCCCGGCGCGACGCGCACGGTGGTCTTCTACGCGCACTACGACGGGCAGCCGGTGAACCCGAAGCAGTGGGCGGAGGGCTTGGCGCCGTTCCAGCCGGTGTTCCTCACCGACACGGTGGAGCACGGCGGAAAAATCGTCGCCGACTGGCAACCGGGCCAGCCGGTGAATCCGCAATGGCGGCTCTCCGGGCGCGGCGCGGCCGACGACAAGGCCGGCGTGATGATGATCCTCAACGCCTACGACGCGCTGGTGAAAACCGGCGGCGTGCCGAGCGTGAACGTGAAATTTTTCTTCGAGGGCGAGGAGGAGATCGGCTCGACCAACCTCGGGGCGATCCTCGCCGCGCACAAGGCGAAGGCCGCGGCCGACCTGTGGATCATCTGCGACGGCCCGCGCCACGTGTCGGGCCGGAAAGTGGTGAGCTTCGGCGTGCGCGGCGACGTGAACCTGGACCTGACCGCCTACGCCGCGAAGCGCCCGCTGCACAGCGGCAACTACGGCAATTTTGCGCCGAACCCCGCGCTGCGCCTCGCGTCGCTGCTCGCGAGCATGAAGGGCGACGACGGCCGGGTGCTCGTGAAAAATTTCTACGACGACGACGTGCAGTTTTCCGAGACGGAGAAACTCGCGGTCGAGGAGGCGTCGTTCACCGATGCCCAGTTGCTGGCGGAGCTCGGCCTGAAGGAGCCCGAGGTGCCCGGCCGCTCGCTGCTCGCAGGCTTCGAGCTGCCGACGCTGAACATCAACGGCATCACAAGCGCCAACACCGGCAAGCTCGCGGCCAACATCATCCCGAGCACGGCGAAGGCCACGCTCGACCTGCGCCTCGTGCTCGGCAACGACTGGCAGCGCCAGACGGGCCGCGTTCTCGAGCACATCAAGGCGCAGGGCTGGCACGTCATCGACCACGAGCCGACCGACGCAGAGCGCGCGCAGTTCGCCAAGCTCATCCGCGTCGAAGTTGGCCAGGGCTACAACGCCCAGCGCACGCCGATGAGCCTGCCGCTCGCGCAGGCGGTGGTGGCGGCGGTGCAGTCCACGACGAGCGAGCCGGTGGTGAAGTTGCCCACGGTCGGCGGCAGCCTGCCGCTGATCATCATCGAGCAAGTGCTCGGCACGCGCGTGCTCACGGTGCCCTCGGTGAACTACGACAACAACCAGCACGCCGAGAACGAAAACGTGAAGGTGCAATACCTGTGGGACGGCATCGAGACCTTCGCCGCGCTGATGACGATGAAGTGAGGGAGCGGGGAGCGGAGAGCTGAGAGCGGGGAGATGGGAGGCAGGAGGTGGGAGTTTGATCCCGCTTCATGGTGACTGAAATCGGGAACCAGGGGGAGGGGGCCTCGGCGGATCACAGGCTAGCTGGGCCGCACTTTGTTCCCTGTGGGTCCAATACCCCGAAGCAGCTTGCTTCGGCTTGGTTGGATGTCTGTGGGAGCGTGCTGGCACGCGACGATTGGCGGGCGAGTCGCGACCAAGATCGCTCCCACAACGTCGGAGGGAAGCGATCTTGACCCACTGCCTCGGGGCTCACCCCGAAGATCTTTACTGGCGGGCGAGGCCAGCCGGGATAGTCGGCGAGGCGAAGGAAGAGGCGTTGGTGGCGCTCGGTGCCCGCCTCACGCTGACTGAAACCGCGACGGGGGGGACGGCGTCACCGCGATGTTCAGCTGCTCCGTCACCGCCGCCTCACGCTGACTGAAACCGCGACGGGGGGGACCGCCGACGATGACCGGGGCGGAGACCGGGGCAGACCGCCTCACGCTGACTGAAACCGCGACGGGGGGGACCGCCGAGCAACAGTTGTTCCCGTTCATGTCGCTGCCGCCTCACGCTGACTGAAACCGCGACGGGGGGGACGC
>JACQFT010000084.1 GCA_016199925.1 Opitutia bacterium
CGCAGCGAAGACAGCGGCGCCACCTGGACCCGCGTCAATCCCCTCAACCCCCGCCCGTTCTATTTCAGCAAAATCGAAATCGATCCCGCCAACGACCAGCGCGTCTATGACCTCGGCTGGATCGTCTATGTCTCCGACGACGGCGGCAAAAACTTCCGCGAAGACCTCTTCTGCAAAGTCCACGTCGACGTCCACGCCCTCGCCATCCAGCCCGGCAGCGCCCCCGCCCCCAAACCCGCCAAAGCCGGCGAGCCCGCCCAGCCGCCCGTCTCCCAGCACGTCCTCGTCGGCAACGACGGCGGCCTCTACCAGTCCTTCGACGCCCTCAAGACCTGGGACCACCTCGCGAAAATTCCCGCCGGCGAATTCTACCGCATCGACCTCGACAACAGCACCCCCTACCGCATCGCCGGCGGCCTCCAGGACAACAACAACTGGGCCGCCCCCAACCGCACCTACAGCAAAGACGGCCTCCTCAACGCCCACTGGCTGAACCTCGGCGGCGGCGACGGCTTCTACACCGTCTTCGACCGCGACGACCCCGACGTGATCTTCGCCGAGTCCCAGGGCGGCACCGTCCACCGCTACAACGGCCGCACCGGCGAACTCCACGACGCCCAGCCCAAACCCACCGAAGGCTCGCCCGGCTTCCGCTTCCAGTGGAACTCCCCGCTCATCGGCAGCCACCATCACAAGGACACGATGTATCTCGGCGGCAACCGCGTCTTCAAACTCACCCACCACGGCGAGCAGTTCGCCATCATCAGCCCCGACCTCTCCCGCAACGAGCAGGACAAAACCACCTCCATCGGCAGCACCGCCGAGAACTACGCCGTCGTTTACGCCCTCGCCGAATCCCCCCTCCAGGCCGACCGCCTCTTCGCCGGCACCGACGACGGCCGCCTCTGGGTCACCGACAACGAAGGCCAACAGTGGCAGGAACTCACCCCCACCATCCCCGCCGAAGCCCGCGGCAAATGGATTGCCCGCATCGAACCCAGCCACTTCGACGCCGCCAGCGGCTACGTCGTCTTCACCGCCTACCGCGCCGGCGACGACACGCCTTACATCTACAAGTTCACCCAGCTCGGCAAAGTGTGGACCCGCGTCACCGGCGATCTCCCCGCCCACGACCCCGTCTCCGTCGTCCGCGAAGACCCCGTCAACCCCAACCTCCTCTACGCCGGCACCGAATTCGGCCTCTACAGCACCTTCAACGCCGGCCAAAATTGGGTGCGGTTCGGCGACCTCCCCGCCGTCCGCGTCGACGACATCCAGCTCCACCCGCGCGAAGCCGACGTCGTCATCGCCACCCATGGCCGGTCCCTCTACGTGTTCGACGACTCCCGCCCCCTCCGCGAATTCACCCCCGCCGTCGCCGCGCAGCCCGCCCACCTCTTCAGCATCCGCCCCGCCCACGGCCGCTATCTCCTCCCCGACTGGGTCGACTTCAGCGGCAAGGGCCAGTTCCGCGGCGAAAATCCCGCCGAAGGCGCCCTCCTCACCGTCTGGATCAAAGATTTCACCGGCGAGAATTTCACCGTCACCATCACCGACAGCGCCGGCCACCCCGTCGCCAAATTCGAGCGCCCCGGCGTGCCCGGCTTCAACCGCTTCAACTGGGACCTCCGCCTCGGCAAAGAATTCCACGTCGTATACGGCGGCGACGACCCCAAGAAATTCGTCGCCCCCGGCGACTACACCGCCGAACTCAGCTACAAAGACGTGAAGGAGAAGCAGACCTTCAAGGTCACCGTCGAGCCCGGCCTCGAGCCCCACGGCATCTACGCCCGCTGAGCCCCCGCCAACCGTCACTCCGGCCCCCCGGGGCCGCGCCGGCCGGGTTGTAATACATTATATTACAAACCGGCCGGCCCCGCCGCCGCCGCGCACCCCGCCCGCGGCCGCCCGCGTCGCAATCTCCGCTGCCCGGCGCCCGGCCGGCCGCGGCATGTCCGCCCGGCCCGCCCGGGCGGAATCTCCGCCCACCCGAAACTTCAACCCTCCGCGCCCCGCAGGACGCCCCGTCTCCGCGCCACAGGACGCTCCGCTCTCCGCGGCGCAGCACGCTCCGCACCCGTCTGCGTTTTCTCCGCCCGGCCCGACTAAAAAAATCCCGCCTACGACGCGACCCGGCCGGCCCGCGCCGGCTTCTCGCTCGGCGTCTGGTGGTGCGCCGCGAGCCACGACAGCAACAGCAACGTGCGCTCCGCGTCGAGGCAGGCCGACTTGGATTTCAGGCAGTCCTGCAAACGTTGCCGCGGCAAGCCGAGGTAGCGCGCGAGTCGCGCCTTGCCGCCCCGCGGCGCGAGCAGCGGCGTCACCTGCCGCACCAACTCGTTCCACAGCGGGGTTTGCGCGCCCGGCTGGAGCGTCAGCCCCCGCGGCCGGGGCCGCCGTTGCCCCTTGCCCGCCGCCGCGCGCGCCGCCCGCTCCGCCGCGGCCAGCAACGCCGCGCCGAGCGCCGCCGGCAGTTCCAGCCTCCTGCTCACCATACTGAATTCGTCACTCATGCGCGTCGTCTATCTTGTAATACAATATATTACAAGCCTCCGACGCGTCGCCGCCGCGCGCCTTCGCCTCCGCACCGCCCGCCCGGCCGACAAATCGCCTCTCGCGCCGCGGGCCCAGATCAGCCAAAAAGAAAAATCATGTGGGACCAACGATATCAGGGCGACGAGTTCGCCTACGGAACCGAGCCGAACTCGTTCCTACAACAAAACGCCGGCCTCCTCGCCGGGCCGGTGCTCTGCCTGGCCGAGGGCGAAGGGCGCAACGCCGTCTTCCTGGCCTCGCTCGGACTGGATGTGCTCGGCGTCGACGGGTCGGCGGTCGGGTTGGCGAAGGCCCGAAAACTCGCGGCCGCGAAAGGTGTCGTCATCCGCACCGAAGTCGCCGATCTCGCGACCTACGCCCCGCCGGAGAATTTTTTCGGCTCGGTCGTTTCGATCTGGGCCCACCTCCCGGGCCGGCTCCGCCAGCGCCTGCACCGGCTGGCGGAACACAGCCTGCGCCCCGGCGGCATCGTGCTCCTCGAGGCCTACGCCAAAGCCCAGTTTGCCCGCACCACCGGCGGACCCGGGGATCTCGACCGGCTCATGGCTCGCGAAGAGATCGAGCAGGAGTTTCCACAGTGCGAGCCGATCCTCTCCCGGGAAATCGAGCGCGAGGTCGTCGAGGGCAAATACCACACCGGCCTGGCCTCGGTGGTCCAGTTCATCGCGAAAAAGAAAACCTGACCCGGGCAGCCACGCCCCCGCGGTTCGGCGCCGGCAACCGGGGCGAGGGCGCCCCGGCTCCATCGTCCGGTCCGTGCCGGCCCTCGCGCGAGCAGAAACTCCGGCCGACCGTGCGCGAGGCGCAACTCTCGCAAGAGCAAATCCAACCCGGCGTTGACCGGGCGCGTCCCCGGCCTATCTTCCGCGCGTGCGCACCTCGCTCACTTTCCCGCGGCAACCAAGCCGCCGAAACGCTCCCTCCTCGTCGCTCTCCTGCCTGTTCCCGTTGACGGCTTCTTCGCGTTCGAGGCGGCCTTGGCGACCGCGCTGTGTCTCCACGTGAAGATCAGACAAGCAACGTAGCTCCCGCCTCGCCCAATCTTTCCGCGCTCAACCTCAACCCGCCCATCCCATGATCCGCGTCAGTGTCCTCTATCCCCGCACCGAAGGAGCCCGCTTCGACTGGGCCTACTACCTCGACTCGCATCTTCCGCTCGTCCGGCGCCGGCTGGGCGCGGCGTTGAAAAGCATCGCGGTCGAGCAGGGCCTCGCCGGCGGCGCGCCCGGCTCGCCCCCGGCCTACGTCGCGCTCGCGCACCTCACCTTCGACTCCGTCGAGGTGTTCCAAACCGCCTTCGCCGCCCATGCGCCGGAAATCCTCGCCGACATCCCGCGCTACACGCCGATCGAACCGACCATCCAGCTCAGCGACGTGCGGCTCGCGTCGTAACCGGAACCTCGCACCCCGGGCGTGCCATGAACCAACCCGCCGACGCCACGCTCAGCAAAGTTCCCGCGGTGACGCTGGTCTTCTGGATCATCAAGATCGCCGCCACCACGCTCGGGGAGACCGCCGGCGACGCCGTGTCGATGTCGATGAACCTTGGCTATCTGGTCGGCACGCTGATTTTCGCCGCGCTTTTCCTCGG
Organism: Opitutia bacterium; assembly: GCA_016199925.1. GTDB lineage: Bacteria > Verrucomicrobiota > Verrucomicrobiia > Opitutales > Opitutaceae > JACQFT01. The sequence goes on from JACQFT010000084.1 coordinate 4,148, forward strand.
CGCGGTCGCCGCTCAGATCAAAGCCGCCCGCTTCCGGCCGCTGCTCTATTGGGCGACCATCGTCGCCACGACGACGGTGGGCACGACGCTGGCGGATTTCGCCGACCGCTCACTCGGCATCGGCTACGCCGGCGGCGCCTCGGTTTTGTTCGTCCTGTTGCTGGCGTCACTCGCCACCTGGCATGGGGCGCTGGGCTCGGTCTCCGTCGCCAGCGTGAGCTCGCCGAAGGCGGAGATGTTTTATTGGGCCACGATCATGTTTTCCCAAACGCTCGGCACCGCGGCCGGGGACTGGACGGCGGACACGGCGGGTCTCGGCTACACCGGCGGGGCGGCCGTCTTCGGCCTGCTGCTGCTAGCTGTCGTGGCGGCTTATTTTTGGACGCGCCTCTCCCGCACCACGCTTTTCTGGGCGGCTTTCATCCTGACGCGTCCGCTGGGCGCCGTCGTCGGCGACTTTCTCGACAAGCCGACCGACGCCGGCGGCCTGGCCTTGAGCCGTTATGCGGCGTCGGCGGTGCTCGGTGTTTTCATCGTGGCCTGCATCTGGCTCTTTCCCCAGCGGGCGGCGAAGGGCGCGGGGCACTGACGCCCACCTGGCCCGGCCGCCGGCGGCCGCACGCGCCGCCCGTTCGCGGGCGCGCGCTTGCTCGCGACTCTCACGCCACTCGTCGCGACCAAACTCGCTCCCGCATTCGCCGTGCGAACCGGAGCCAGCCTCGCGCGAGCGGGCCCACCGGGGACCAAGCGGGCGCCGCGCCCCACCGAAGCGGAGCAGCGCCGAAGCGAAAAACCCGCACCGGTCAGCCCCGCGCCGGCGGACGCGCCCCGTCCCGACGCTGCACCCACAGCGTCCACGCGAGGCCCGCCGCCGTCGCCACGCCGTCGAGCGCGACGTGTTCCCACTGGATGTGGCGGCGATGCAGCGTGACGTCGTCCTTCAGGAAATTCAGCCGCAGTTCCCAGTCCACACTGTAGCCCTGCCACAGCGCGACCACCGCCGCGATTTTCCACCAGCGCGCGGCCGGCAACGCGGAGACGAATCGCTCGACCCGCCGGAAGAGCCCCGCGACGAGCGCGAGCACCGCGAGCAACGCGCCGGCCTGCCTCGCACCGTCATCCGGCCACAGCGCCGGACTGCAAATCCACCAGAGCAGCAGCACGACGACGCTGCCGACCAGCCACCCGGCGGTCACCAGCGCGCGCAGCCCGGGCACGGCGCGCAGGCGCATCGGCATTGCTTTCGTGCCGAGCGTGCAAACTGCCACGAGACCGGCGCCGCCGAAAAAATGGGCGCACAACACGAGATCGTCGTAGGGCAACCGCTGGTAGAGCCAGAGCGACATGTAGCCGGTGAGCCGCTGCACCGTGAAGAGCAGCACGAGCCCGCCCGCCGCGAGGAAATGCGCGTCCGCCGCCGTCCACGGGTGCGGGCGCGTTTCGACAGGCGTTGCTGGTGTTGGTGAATCCATGAAGCAGCGATGCAGAATTAACCACCGATTTCACGGATGGCACGGATGAAGTCCTCCCACCGTTCTAATTTCTCCTTTTCCGTATCCGCGATATCCGTGGAATCCGTGGTCAAAAATTCTGCGCTGCTGCTCGCGTCCTCCGAAAATGGAGCGGGCGCGCCGCCTTTTAAGCAGCGCGCCCGCGTTTTCACCGAACTAGTTTCCGAGCCGATAAGCCGGATTTTGTCTGCCACCCTTGCGGATGGCGGGCCTTCATTTCTCTAGGCGCGTCTCGCGACGCCCCTCCCCGCACTGCGCGGCTTGCGCCGCACGCGCGGGATGCGACTAACCCGGGACTGTCCGACGGGCCGCCGAGTCCCCTATTTAGTCTTGCACCGGATTGGGTTTTTCGTGCCGCCGTCGTTGCCTTCGGCGCGGTGGGCTCTTACCCCACCTTTTCACCCTTACCCTGCGGTTGCCCGCCGGGCGGTTTGATTTTCTGTGACACTGTCCGTCGCGGCACCTTGAAGCGCCGCGCCCCCTCTTTCAGGGGGAATCCTGCCCTGTGGTGTCCGGACTTTCCTCTCCGTCTCCAGTCGGTGCGGTTTGATCCGCACCTGCAAAGAACGCGGAGCGAAGACCTGGCTCCGAAACTAGCGACGGCATCCTACGAAACGCGCCGCCGAATGCAAGGGAGCAGTCGGCGCGACCGCGGGCCTTCTTGACGCGGGGCCCGCCCCCGCCGAGGCTCGCCGTCGTCGCTTCCCGGCCATGCCCGTCTCCGTCGAACCCATCGCCCCGGCCGCGCCGCGTTCGCGCGCGGTCGCCTGGTGGCTCGCCCGGTTCCCGCGCGATCGGCCGCCGCCACGCGGACTCGCCCTCGCCGTGGTCGCAGGGGCCGTCGCCGGGATCGGCTGGGCCGACTACCTGACCGGTCCGCAAATTTCATTCGCCCCGTTCTATCTCGCCCCGATCGCGCTGAGCCTGGTCTGGCTCGGCTGGCCCGCGGCCGTCGGCACCGCGGCGGGCAGCGTGGTCGTCCAAATCCTCGGCAATCTGGCGACCGGCGGCTCCACTGCCGGCGGACTGACGGCCTCCTGGAACCGGCTCGTCGAATTGTCCTTCTACCTGATCGTGATCCGGATTCTCCATGCGCTCGTGCAACTCCACCGCCGGCTCGAGCAGCGCGTGCGCGAACGCACCGCCGCGCTGGAGCACGCGATCGCGGCGCGCGATGAGTTGCAGACCAAACTCTTTGAGGTGAGCCGGCGCGAACGCGGCGCCATCGGCCACGAACTGCACGACGGCCTCGGCCAGCACCTCACCGCCCTTTCCTTTGCGGCGAATCATCTCGCCGGCAAACTGTCGGCCACCGCGCATCCGGCCGCGGCCGACGCGCTCCATCTCGTCAGCATGACGCAGGCGGGGATCGCCCAGACGCGGCAGATCGCCCGCGGCCTCCTGCTCGCCGCCGTCGAACCGGCCGAACTGCTGCCCAAGCTCGAGGAACTCGCCGGCGCGCTCCAAGCCGAGCACGGTCCCGCGTGCCGCTTTGAACACTCCGGCGACCCGGCGCGCTGCCTCGACGGCGCGCGCTCCGCGCATCTTTTCTACATCGCGCAGGAAGCGGCGCTCAACGCCCTCCGGCACGGCCGGCCGACCGCGGTGACGATCCGGCTGCAGGCGACGGCCGCCGGGTTGGAACTGATCGTCACCGACAACGGCCGGGGTCTGCCGCCCGCGCCCGCGCCCGGATCCGGCATGGGCCTGCGCATCATGGCGCACCGCGCGGAACTGCTCGGAGGCACGTTTCGCGTCGAGCCGGCGCCCGGCGCCGGCGTGCAGATCCGCTGCCGGCTGCCCTTGCGCCACCCCGCGGAAACCACCCACCCGAGCCCGTGATGCCGGCCCGCGCGAAAATTTTCCTCGTCGACGATCATCCGCTCGTGCGCGAGTGGCTCGCCAATCTCCTGCGGCAACAGGCGGATTTGGCGGTCGCCGGGGAAGCGGCCGCGGCCCCGGCGGCGCTGGCCGCGATGATCGCCGCACCGCCGGACCTCGCCATCGTCGACCTGACGCTGAAAAATTCCTCGGGGCTCGACCTGATCAAGGACCTCGGCCGCCACCTGCCAGAGACCCGCGTGATCGTGCTCTCGATGCACGACGAGGTCTTCTACGCCGAGCGGGCGCTGCGCGCCGGCGCCCGCGGCTACGTGACCAAGCAGGAGGCGACCGACCGCATCGTCGAGGCCGTGCGGACCGTGCTGGCCGGCCGGCTCTTCGCCAATCCGGAACTTCTCGCGCAACTCACGGCCCGCCTGCTCGGCCCGGCCGCCGCCGGCACGCCCGGGTCCGTGGAGCTGCTCAGCGACCGCGAGCTGGAAGTTTTTCGCCGGCTCGGCAAAGGCCAGACCACCCGGCACATCGCCGGCGAAATGCAACTGAGCATGAAAACCGTCCAGGCCTATTGCGCCCGCATCAAGGAGAAGTGGCGCCTGGCCGACGCCGCCGAGCTGGTGCGCGAAGCCGTGCGCTGGGTCGAGCAGCAGCGTCTGTAGGATCGCGCCCGACAGGCGAATTAGCCCGCGGCGGACAGACGCGCCCCCGTGAAGCGCGTAAGCTCGGCGGGTGCTTCAACTGTCCCTCCCTCGCGCCGCGGACGCGCCCTCCGCGCCCCGGCCCACCGCGGCCGGCCCGGGGCGCGGCGTCTCGTTCTGGCGCGCCGCCGCCCGCATCGCCTCCGCCGACTCGCCGGCCAGCCGCTTCCGCCACCGCGCGAAATTCCTTCTCCGCTCGTGGTGCCGGCCGCGCCTCACGCGCGCCTGGCTGGCCCGACTGCTCCGGCCCGACCTCGCGCCGCTCTGGGCGCTGCACCCGCGCCTCGCGACCAAGCTGCAGCGCCCCTACGTCTCCCGCGAGTGGACGGTGCCGGTGCGCTGCGCCGCTTTGGTCGGGCACTACGATGTCCTCCCGCGCCTGCTCGCCCCCGCGGTCCTCGCCGCCATCTACGCCGACGGCGCCGACGTGCTCGAATTGGTCAACCCGCCGACGGGGCGCCGGCTCCGGGTGCGGCTGCTCTACCAGGACCAATTTGAAAAAGAGGGGGAACTCACGCTCACCATCGTGGACGGCGCGACCGGCCTGACGCTCGCCGGGCTGACCTTTTGCCTCGTCCGCGATGCGGGCCGGCTGAGCGCGATCATCGGCGGTCTCCAGGCGCAGCCCGACCCGCGCACGCGCGGCCTCATCCACGAGGTCGCCAAGGAAATGTGCGGGCTGCGGCCGAAGGCCTTTGCGCTATGGTGTCTCCAGCAACTCGCCGCCCGCTGGGGGATCGAACAAATCCGGGCCGTCGGCGACCGCCAGCACATCTGCCGCCACTGGCGCAAGCCGCGCGAGATCGCGGCCAGCTACGACCAGTTTTGGAGCGAGTGCGACGGACGCCGTCTGCCCGGCGGCGGCTGGGAACTGCCGTTGCAACTGCGCCCGCGCACCCGCGCCGAACTGAAACCGACGCGGCGCAAACTCCACGAACAGCGCTACGCCCTGCTCCAGGCGCTGCGCCCGGCGTTGCTCGCGGCCGTCGCAAACTTGGCGCCGGGCGGGGCGGCGCCGGGCGGCCCCGGGGCGACGCCGGCGTTTGTGTTTCCCGTGCCTGCTGCCGCGCCGCGGGCGCAGCCGGCCGTGCCCGCGCCAAAGTTCGCGCTTCCGCCCGCCAGCACCCAACCCAACCACTCGTTTTGACCCGGCGGACTATTTTTCGAGGAAAACGATCCGCCCGCACTGGTCGCACGTCGTCAGTTCGTGCTCGGCGCGCGCCTGCACCTCGATGTGCGTCGGCACCTTCAGGTGGCAGCCGCCGCACTTGGCGCCGACAATCGCGACGCAGACCGGATGCCCGGGCTTGATCGCGATGCGGTCATAGACGCGCAGCGTCGGCTCGGCGACTTCGCCGCGCGCCGCGACCACGGTGGCCTGCGCGTCCTTGACGTCGGCCTCGAGGTGCGCGCCGCGCTCGCGCAGGGCGCGGATTTTCCCTTCGTGCCCGGAAATATTGTTCTTCAACTCCGCCTCGGCGGTCTTGAACTTCGCCTTAGCCTCGTCGATCCGGAGCATGATGCCGATCTCCTCCTCCTCCAGTTTGCCGATCACCGCCTGCACGGTGGCGATCTCGTGCGTCAGCGCCTGATACTCGTCGTTCTTCCGCACCTGCATCTGCTGGTTCTTGTATTTGTCGATCTTCTCCTCGGCCGACTTGATCTCGGTCTCGAGGGTTTTCTTTTTCGCTTCGAGCCCGTGCCACTCGGCCTTCGCGGTTTCGATGGCCGACTTTTCCGCCGCGATCCTCGCCTCGACGGCGGCGACCTCCTGCGGCACCGCTTTCAGTTGCTGCTCGAACAGCAGTCGCTTCCGGTCGCGTTCCTGGAGCACCAAAAGTTTTCCCAAACTGAATGCGGACATGCGGCGACACTGCGACGGCTGCCAGTCCGGTCAAACGAATCCTGCCGCGGCCGGAAATCCGCAAGAAATCACCCCGGATTTTCGGCCGGTTTCCCGCCGCCGGCGGCAGCGAGGCGGCCCATTCCCGAGGGCGGCAAAAATGGGCGCAAAACGCCAGGCCGTAGGCTCTCTTTGCCAGCCACTTAGAGCCGCCAGTTCGCCGCGTGATTTCGCTGAGAAATAGCTGCGATTTACGTTGTCGGGGCGGTCATTTTTCGCGACCTTTTTGAAACCAATTTCCCGAACTAAATGCCCGACCAAGAAGCAGACCAAGCCCAAGCCCTGAACGAAGCCAACTCGGCCGCCTACGACGCCTCAAAACTCGGCAAACTCGAGGGCCTGGAGGCCGTCCGCAAGAAGCCCGGCATGTATATCGGCGGCACCGACGAACGCGCGCTGCACCACTGCGTCTCCGAGGTCCTCGACAATTCCGTCGACGAGCATCTCGCCGGCCATTGCACGAAAATCGAGGTCGCCATCCACGTCGACGGCTCGATCAGCATCCGCGACAACGGCCGCGGCATCCCGGTCGACATCCATCCGCAATACAAAATTCCCGGCGTCGAGATGGTGCTCACGACGCTCCACTCCGGGGGCAAATACGGCCAGGGCGGCTACAAGTTCTCCGGCGGCACGCACGGCGTCGGCGCGAAGTGCGTCAACGCCGTCTCCGAGTGGTTTGAGGTCGAGGTCACGCGCGGCGGACTCGTCCACCACATGACCTTCGAGCGCGGCAAGACCACGAAGAAGCTCGAAGTCATCGGTAAGGCCCGCGGCTCGGGCACGCTCATCACCTTCAAGCCCGACCCGGAAATTTTCAAGGACACCACCGTCTTCCAGGCCGGCCGCATCAGCCAGCGTCTGCGCGAACTCGCGTTCCTCAACTCCGGCCTGACCATCGTCTTCACCGACGAACGCCCCGCCACTCCGAAGCCCGAGACGTTCCTCTACAAGGACGGCGTCGAAGAATTCGTGAAGCAAATCAACGAGGGCAAGACCCCGTTGCACCCCAAACCCGTGCGCATCGCGAAGGAGACCTCGACCGTCATCGACGAGAAGCCCGCCGAGGTCCACGTCGAGGTCGTCCTCCAATACAACGACTCCTACAACGACCTCGTCCTCTGCTACACGAACACGATCCACAATCCCGACGGCGGCACGCACCTCTCGGGTTTCCGCAGCGCGCTCACCCGCGCGATCAACCAGCACTCGAAGGCCAACAATCTCCTCAAGGACAAAGACCCGCAGATCACCGGCGACGACGTGCGCGAAGGCCTTGCCGCCGTCATTTCGATCAAGCACAGCGATCCCAAGTTTGAGTCGCAAACCAAGGTCAAACTCCTCTCGCCCGAGGTGGAGAGCATCGTCGGCTCCGTTTGTTACGAGGGCCTGATGTTTTATTTCGAGACCAATCCCGCGATCGCCAAGCGCATCGTCGAGAAATCCCTCACCGCCGCCCGCGCCCGCGAAGCCGCCCGCAAGGCCCGCGAGACCATCCGCAAAGGCGCGCTCTCCGGCGGCGGCCTCCCCGGCAAGCTCGCAGATTGCTCCGAGCGCGATCCGGCGCTCACCGAACTCTACATCGTCGAGGGCGACTCCGCCGGCGGCTCCGCCAAACAGGGCCGCGACCGCCGCTACCAGGCGATCCTCCCGCTGCGCGGCAAGCTCATCAACTCCGAGAAAGCGCAGCTCGACAAGGTCCTCAACAACGAGGAAATCCGCACCCTCATCACCGCCATCGGCACCGGCATCGGCACCGGCGAGGACGAGTCGGCCTTCAACGGCGACAAGGCCCGTTACCACAAGATCATCATCATGACCGACGCCGACGTGGACGGCTCGCACATCCGCACGCTCCTCCTCACTTTCCTCTACCGGCAGATGAAGGGCATCATCGAGCGCGGCTTCGTCTACATCGCCCAACCGCCGCTCTACAAAATCAAACGCAAGAAGCGCGAGCAATACGTCGACAACGACGAACAGCTCAACCGCATCCTCCTCGAACTCGGTTCCGAGGACATCATCCTCGCC
>JACQFT010000085.1 GCA_016199925.1 Opitutia bacterium
CGCTTTAAATCGGGAAACGCGGAGGGCGCGGAGGGCGCGGAGAAGAGGGGCGGTCCGCGTCCTCCGCGCCCTCCGCGTTGGTGGTCGGGGGTGGGGAGCTTCGGGGCGAGTTCCGGGGCGGTCGCGCGTTTCGGCTCCGGTCGGATTTTTTGTGGGAGCGACCTTGGTCGCGACTTGTCCGTCGAACGTCGCGTGCAAGCACGCTCCCACAGGGCTCGGCACGCTCCCGCAGGGGTCTGTTGGGTTCCGCTTTAAATCGGGAAACGCGGAGGGCGCGGAGGGCGCGGAGAAGAGGGGCGGTCCGCGTCCTCCGCGCCCTCCGCGTTGGTGGTCGGGGGTGGGGAGCTTCGGGGCGAGTTCCGGGGCAGTCGCGCGTTTCGGCTCCGGTCGGATTTTTTTGCCGGAGCGAACTTGGTTGCGAATGTCGATCATGTGGGAGCGGCCTTGGTCGCGACTTGCCCGTCGAACGTCGCGTGCAAGCACGCTCCCACAGGGTTCGGCATGCTCCCACAGGGTTCGGCACGCTCCCACAGGGTTTGGCACGCTCCCACAGGGGTCGGCACGCTCCCGCAGGGGCGGCTCCGTCCCGCAGGCTCGAAACGATCCGTTGCAGGGGTCGGGGTCGGGGGCTCGTGGTCGCGGCGGTTTGCGATCCGCGGACGATGTTCTGCCGGCCCGTAGAACCCCTCCGTGCCGACGCGGGGCGGTCGCCGCGCCTCGGGCCGACGAAATCTCCGGGGATTTTTCGGGCAACCTTCCGACGCCGAAACAGTGCCGCGGCCGGGATCAGCGCCGGCGACCGATCTTTTTGCACAGCCGGCCGAGGTCGAGCAGCTCGGTGGAGGAGAGGGCGGCCGATTCCCGGGTCACGTTGGCGAGGACGCGGGGGAAAATCTCCGCGATGAACGCCTGGCCCTGCTCGGTCAGTTGCACAACGACGAAGCGCCGGTCGGCCGGATCGCGTTTGCGCAGGACGTAGCCGGCCTTCTCCAGGTTGTCGACGACGAGGGTGAGGTTGCCGCCGCTGCGGAGGAGTTTCTCGGCCAGCTCGCCCTGGCACAGCGGGCCGAGGTGGTGGAGCGCGTCGAGCACGCCGAACTGGGTGACGGTGAGGCCGGCGGGCAGGACGGCGTGGACGCGCGTGGACACCGATTCGGCGGCCCGCTGGAGCTTGATGAAGGCGTTGAGCGCGTTGATCTCCTCGATCGCACCACGGTGGCGGGTTCCCATTTCCGCCGTGCCTGACGAGGGGACGCTACGAGGTCAAAATAATTGTCGCCGGCGCGACGGGTGTGATTTAATCCGTGCCAGACTCCAGTGAAGTGCGCCTGGGCGCGGCGGGTAGGGCGAACCCTCTGGGTGAGCCGCGCCTTGGTTGCACCGTCGCCTGAACGGCTCACCGGAGGCTTCGCCCTACCAGGGCGGCTGTCAGGCACAGATTTGATCACACCCCGCCGCGAAACGCGCGGTGCGCGGCTCAGCAGGTTTCGATCTTCTGGATGCGGGCAACGTGCCGCCCGCCGTCGAAGGGCGTCGCCAGCCAGGTCTGCACGATTTTCAGGGCGAGCTCTTCGCTGACCGTGCGCTGGCCGAGGGAGAGCACATTGCCGTCGTTGTGGGAGCGGTTCCAGATGGCGACTTGCTCGGTCCAGCACAGGCCGCAGCGCACGCCGCGGACTTTGTTGGCGACGATGGCTTCGCCGTTGCCGGAGCCGCCAAACACGATGCCGCGCTCACACTCGCCGCGCGCCACGGCCTCGGCCGCGGGGCGGATGAAGTCAGGATAGTCGCACGAGGCCTCCGAGCTGGTGCCGAAGTCGCGGACGGTGTGGCCTTCGGCGAGGAGCAGGGCCTTGATTTTTTCTTTGTAGGCGAAACCGGCGTGATCGGAGCCAAGGGCGACGGAGAATTTTTTCATGGGGAATAGGCGGGTAGGGGTGAACTCTGCGGGGTTGCGGCGGTCCATATTTCGCCCATCGTCTTCCCCAGCAAACAAAATCCCCCCTCCCATGCGTCTGCTCAAAACCCTCTCCGCCTCGCTCCTTTTGTTCCTGTTGGCCGCCTGCGCCTCGACGCCGCAGGCGCGCATCGAAAAAAATCGCGCAGCCTTCGACGGGTTTCCGGCCGACGTGCAGGAGAAAATTCGCGCGGGGAAGGTTGAACTCGGGTTCACGCCGGTCATGGTGCGGCTCGCGCTCGGCGGGCCGGATCGCGAAGTGAACCGCGCCAGCGCGACGGGCCAGGAAGAGGTGTGGATTTACCGGCGGGCCCGGTCTGGCGTCGGCTTCGGGTTCGGCCTCGGCGCGGGCGGGGGCCACACGGGCTATGGGGCCGGCGTCGCGGTGAACACCGCGCCCGGCTACGACGAGGAGGCGATGCGGGTGGTCTTTCGCGACGGCAAAGTTTCGGCCGTCGAGACGCGCGTGAAGTAATGGCTCGTGCGACTTGTTGAGTCTCGCATTCAGGTCTGACAGGTAGGGCGAAGCCTCCGGCTGAGCCGAAGGCGTTTCCATGCTCGACGGCTCACCGGGACGGTTCGCCCTACCCGTCGCAGCCGGGCGTAGTCTGAAGTGCGCGGCTCAGGCGCCGTCGATCACGCGGAGAAACGCTGCGGGGTCGGTGAAATCCGCGAAGGCCGCCGTCGGCGCGTGCGCCTGCAACTCGGCCACGCTGAACTGGCCAGTGGCGACGCCGATGGTCTTCGCGCCGATGGCCCGGCCGCACTCGATGTCGTGCGGTGTGTCGCCGATCACGAAAGTGTTTGCGGGCGCGAACTCGACGGCGTGCCGCTCCCGGGCGCGGCGCACGGCGTGCGGCCCGAGGTCGTTGCGCGCCGGGCTGTCGTCGCCAAACGCGCCGAACGCGAAATAGTGCCACACTCGGTAGTGCTCGAGTTTGATGCGGGCGCCGCGGTGCAGGTTGCCGGTGAGCAAGCCCTGCGCGACATCGGGGCGCGCGTGGAGCAGTTCGAGCAGTTGCAAGATGCCCGGGAGAACGCGCCCCGGCCGCGCGGTCACTTCGGCGTGCAGCGATTCGAGATAGGCTTCGAGGTAGGTGTGAATCGACTCGGGGGTCACCGGCAGTTGGTTGTGCTCCAGCACCTGCGCGGCGATCCATTGGTCCGTGCGGCCGGAGAGTTCGAGTTTGCTCAAGTCGGGCCGGCGACCATGCACCGCCTGAAAGGCCCGGTCGAGCGCGCCCATGCCGGCGCCGCCGGTGAGAACCAAAGTGCCGTCGATGTCCCAGAGGATGAGTTTTTTCACGCGGCCAGAGACTTTGGGTGGTGCGGCCTGACCTCAAGACGCAAAGAAAAGCGCGTGAGGTCAATGCGCTCCACCCCGAGGACAGAGTCAAAGTCGTTCTGCAAATCTTTCCTCTTCGTCTTTATCTTTGTCTTTCTCTTTCGTCAAAATTTGTCCGCCGGAGAGAAAGGTTAAGAGAAAGAGGAAAGAGAAAGATCGCTGGGCGCGAAACCAACTTTGACGCTGCCCTGGGGTGCAACTGGAAGTGAAGTCAGCCGGCGGGCGGCGAGGCTGGAGTGAGAAAGGAAGGGACCGATGGTTTTGGGCTGAGAGGGAAAGCCGCGAGGAAAGAACCAACTGCCTTTTTGCTAAACAAATCGAGCGGCCCTGGGCACGGTCCGATGGGATGAACCCTCCCGCTCTGTCCGATGAAAAGGTGTCGGATTTGCTGGCGCGACTGCAGCGCCATCCGCAGTTGGATGAACACATGGCCGCGCTGCTCGACGAGGTGGAAAACCGCGCCGGCACGCTCAACACCGGCGACGAAGCGGAGGACGCGATCGTGGAGCGCATCCGCCAGCTCGGCCGGCAGGCGCTGAC
>JACQFT010000009.1 GCA_016199925.1 Opitutia bacterium
GGCGAGGCGCAGCAGATCCGGCTCGGTGAAGGAGTTTGCCGGCTGGACGAACCGAACCTGCGGCCGGCCTTCGGTGAGGGTGCCGGTCTTGTCGATCAGCAGGGTGGTGACGGCGGCGAGCCGCTCCAGCGCGGCCGCGTCTTTCACCAGCACGCCGGCCTGCGCGCCGCGGCCGATGCCGGTGACGATCGACACGGGCGTGGCGAGCCCGAGCGCGCAGGGGCAGGCGATGATGAGCACGGAGACGGCGTTGAGCAGGCCGTAGAGCCAGCCGCGCTCGGGCGCGAAGAGCGTCCACGCGACGAACGTCGTGACGGCGAGGCCGAGCACGGCCGGCGCGAACCACGCGGAGACGCGGTCGGCGAGCCGCGGGATCGGCGCCTCGCTCTCGGTGGCCTGCTCGACGAGGCGGATGATCTGCGCGAGCAGGGTGTCGGCGCCGACGCGTTCGGCGCGGAAAACGAAGGAGCCGGTGGTGTTGAGGGTGCCGGCGCTGACTTTTTCGCCGGGCGCTTTGAGGACCGGGAGCGGTTCGCCGGTGAGCATCGACTCGTCGATTTCGGCGCGCCCGGCGGTCAGCACGCCGTCGACGGGCAGGTTCTCGCCGGGACGCACGCGCAGGAGGTCGCCCGGTTGCACGGAGGCGAGCGGCACGTCTTCGTCGGTGCCGTCGGCGCGCACGCGGTGCGCGGTCGCGGGGGCGAGGTGCAGGAGCGCGCGGATGGCGGCGTCGGTGCGGGAGTGCGCGCGCTGCTCGAGGATCTGGCCGAGGAGCACGATGGTCGTGATGAACGCGGCGGCCTCGAAATAGAGCGGCACGCCGTGCTGCGTCCGGTATTCCGCGGGAAAATATTTCCACAGAAAGACGGCGGCGACGCTGTAGAAATACGCGGCGCCGGTGCCGGTGACGGTGAGCGTGAACATGTTGGCGTCGCGCTCGCGGATGGATTTCCACCAGCGGCGGACAAACGGCGCGCCGGCCCAGAAAAACACGGGCGTCGTGAGCAGCAGTTGCGCCCAGCCCGACAGGCGCGGGGAGACGCGGTGCAGGAGATCGGGCCAGAGCATCCCGCCCATCGAGAGGAGCAGCACGGGCAGCGTGAGCGCGGCGGCGACGAGGAGGCGCGGCCGCAGGTAGCGCTCGTGCGGTAGGCCCATGTAAACGGGCGCGTCGGGCGCGGGCGTGCCGGCGGGCGGCGCGGCATGGTGCTGGTGAGCGTGGCCGGGTGCGGGGGCGGCGGCTTTGGCCGGCGGGCGGCCGGAAGCGGGATCGGGAGAGTTCATTCGCAGTGAGTCCGGCACCCCGGAGCTTGCCCGCCGCGGCGGGCGAGTTCCGGCTTGGTTGGGGTGGAGGGACCGGCTCCGTCCGGTCCGCGGATTGCGAAAAGACGGACGACACGGAGGTCGTCCCTCCGCGTCGAATCTACAGTCGCGATTGGCATGGGATGTGGCGAATGCCCGGAAGCTGGCTCCGGCCGGGTTGAGTTTTCACGCGCAGACGATCTTGACCGGCAGATCCGGCGCGGGGTCGCTTGTTTCTCCGGTGGGCGCCCGCGCGCCGCAGATTTGGTCGGCGGGCGGGCTCATGCGGGCACGGTATCCGGCGCGGCGGGTTTGGCCAGTTCGCGTTCGCGCAGCCAGGCGAAGATGACGGGCGTGACGATGAGGATGTGGACAAGGGACGAGATCATGCCGCCGACCACGGGCGCGGCGAGCGGGCGCATGATCTCGGTGCCGGTGCGCTCGGCCCAGAAAATCGGGAGGAGGCTCGCGACCGTCGTGGCGACGGTCATCACTTTCGGGCGCAGGCGCAGGCGCGCGCCGGCCTTGATGGCGTCGAGCAGCGCGGCGCGGTCGAAGGCGGCGCCGAGTTCCGCGCGCTTTTTGGCGACGGCTTCCTCGAGATAGACGACCATCACGACGCCCGTCTGGATCGCGGTGCCGAAGAGGGCGATGTAGCCGACCCACACGGCGACGCTGAAGTGGTAGCCGAGGGCGGCTTGGAGAAAGACGCCGCCGGTGAGCGCGAACGGCACGGCGAGGATGACATGCGCAGCCTCGCCGACGGAGTGGAACACGACGGTGAGCAGCACGAAGATGATGAGGAGCACGAGCGGCACGACGACCTGGAGCGTCTCGCGGGCGCGGAGCTGGTTCTCGTATTCGCCGCTGTATTCCACGCTCATGCCGGGGTCGAGGGTGACGTCTTTGGCGATGCGCGCCTTGATCTCGTCGACGAAGCTGCCGAGGTCGCGGTCGGGTTGGACGTTGGCCTGGACGAAGGCGCGGAGGCGGCCGTTCTCGCTCGTGATTTCGTTCGGGCCGGTGACGCGGCGGATGGTGGCGAGCTGGCCGAGAGGGAGGTGCGGGCCGGCGGGCGTCGGCACGAGGATTTCGCCGAGGCGGTCAATGTCTTCGCGCTCGCTGCGTTCGAGGCGCACCTGGACCGGCCAGCGTTCGCGGCCCTTGAGCGTCGTGGTGACGGTGGTTCCGCCGAGGCCGGTCTCGACATAGCGCAGCACGTCCTCCGCGCGCAGGCCGTAGCGGCCGAGGGCGTCGCGGTTGACGGTGATCTCGAGGTAGGGCTTGCCCTGGACGCGCGAGGGCGCGACGCCGGTGGCGCCTTGCACGCGGGTGACGACCTGTTCGATCTCGTAGGCCTTGTGCTGGAGCCGCGCGAGGTCGTCGCCGAAAATCTTCACGCCGACCTGCGCGCGAATGCCGGTCGCGAGCATGAGGATGCGGTTCTGGATCGGCTGGAGAAAACCCGGCGCGTAGCCGGGGACGTCCATGAGTTTGGCCGAGAGTTGCTCGATGATCTTCTGCTTGGTCATGCCGGGGCGCCACTGCGCGGCCGGTTTCAGCATGATGGTGGTCTCGATCATCTCGACCGGCGCGGGGTCGGTGGCGGTGTCCATGCGGCCGAGTTTGCCCGCGACCGACTGCACCTCGGGTTCCCGGCTGATGACCTGATCCTGCCAGGCCATGATGCGTTTGACCTCGGTGAGCGCGGTGCTCGGGAGCAGCACGGGCATGAAGAGCAACGAGCCTTCGTCGAGGGTGGGCATGAACTCGCTGCCGAGGCCGGTCGGCAGCTTCGCTGCCAGCTGAGGGCTGAGAGCCGAGAGCTGAGAGCGCAGAGCCTGTGGAACGCCGAACGCGACGACGGCGGCCACGGCGAGCAGCGTGAAGGCGCCGGCGAGGACGGTCTTGCGCGCGTGCAGCGCCCAGTCGAGCGCGGGCGCGTAAAGTTTGAGCAGGCCCTGCATGAGCCAGTTGTCCTGCTCGCGGCGGAACGGGCCCTTGACGAGCAGAGTGCAGAAGACGGGCACGGCGGTGACGGCGAGGAGCGTCGCGCCGACGAGGGCGAAAGTCTTGGCGTAGGCGAGCGGGTGGAAAAGTTTGCCCTCCTGCCCGGTGAGCAGGAACACCGGCACGAAGGCGAGCACGATGATCATCATCGAGAAAAACATCGGGCGGCCGACCTGCGTGGCGGCGTCGAGCGTGAGCCGGAAGGTTTCCGCGCGCGTCAGCCGCCGTCGCTTCTCGTCCTCGGCGCGCTCGCAGTGGCGGATGACATTTTCCGTCATCACGATGCCGGCGTCGACCAGCACGCCGATGGAAATGGCGATGCCGGTGAGCGACATGATGTGGGAGGCGATGCCGAACTGCTGCATCAGGATGAACGAAATCAGGATCGAGGCCGGCAGCGGCAGCGTGACGATGAGGATGCTGCGGAAATGCCAGAGGAAGAGAATGTGCGCGAGCGTCACGAGGATGATCTCCTCGACGAGCGCGTGCTTCAGGGTGTCGATGGCGCGGCCGATGAGGTCGCTGCGGTCGTAGAACGGCACGACCGTCACGCCCGGCGGCAGGCCCGACTGGAACGCGGCGATCTTGGCCTTCACGTCGGCGATGACGCGCCACGCGTTCTCGCCGTAGCGCATGACGACGGTGCCGCCGACGACCTCCCGGCCGTCGACGTCGAGCGCGCCGCGGCGGAAGTCGCCGCCGATCTGCACGGTCGCGACATCGCGCAGGTAGAGCGGATTGCCCTGGCGCGGGAGGAGCGGGATTTTCTCGAGGTCGGCGGCGGACTGCACGAGGCCGAGGCCGCGCACGACGTATTCGGCGCCGTTCTCCTCGATGGTTTTGCCGCCGACGTTCAGGTTGCTCTGCGCGACGGCGTCCATCACCAGGCCGAGCGGCACGTCGAACTGTTTGAGTTTCCGCGACGAGACTTCGATCTGATACTGGCGCACGAAGCCGCCGATGCTCGCGACCTCGGAGACGCCCTTCACGGCGGCGAGCTGGTAGCGCACGAAGTAATCCTGCACGGCGCGCAACTGGCCGAGGTCGTAGCCCTGGCCGTTGGGCGATTTCGCCGGATCGACCTTCAGGTAGTATTGATAGACCCAGCCGAGGCCCGTGGCGTCGGGACCGAGCCGCGCAGTGATGCCGGCGGGCAGCAGGTCGCCGAGGGAGTTGAGGCGTTCGAGCACGCGCGTGCGCGCGAAGTAGTTGTCGATCTTGTCCTCGAAGATGACAGTGAGGATGGAGAAACCGAACATCGAGGTGGCGCGCACGCTGCGCACGCCGGCGAGGCCCTGGAGGTTGACGGAGAGCGGGTAGGTGATCTGGTCCTCGACTTCCTGCGGGCTGCGGCCCGGCCAGTCGGCATAGACGATGACTTGGTTTTCCGAGAGATCGGGGATGGCGTCGACGGGCGTCTGCCGGAGGGCGAACGCGCCCCATGCGCACAGCACGAGGAAGCCGCTGAGCACGAGGAAACGGTTTTGCAGCGACCAGTGGATGAGACGGTTGATCATGGCGGTGAGAGCGGTGCGGGCGGTGGAGACGAGCAGGAGCGGAGCGAGGGGCCCGAGAAAGTGTCACTTATTATATGACACTTTCCGGAGGGAGCGCGGGTGGGGGTTGGGCGGGAAACGGCCGGGAGAGGCGCACGGCGGGCGGCGGAGGCGCGGGGGCGGGTCATTTGATTTCCTCGCCGCAGGCGGGCATGGCGGAACCGAAGAACGGATTGTGGAGCTCGGCGGTGCGCTGGAGCCAGCGGCCCGAGCCGGGGACGGGCGTCATCGGGCACTGGAAGATTCGCAACCCGGCCGCGCCGGACAGGCTGGTGCCGCGCACAAGGTCGGCGACGGCGGTGCTGAGCGGGGCGAAATCGCGGCGCGCGGCGGCGAGGTCGGCGGGGGCGGCGAGGTTGGCTGCGAAGGGGCCGGGCGGTTCGCGCGAAGCGGCGGGGTCGGCGGCGAGATAGGCGGCGAGCGCCGCGCGGAGGGCGGGCAGGTTTTTCTGGTAGGCGGGGAGGTCGTCGGCCGCGAGGGCCGCGGCGCCGTCGGCGAGGGCGAGGGCGAGCGGCTGGAGGAGGTCGAGTCGTCGGGCCTCGTGCGCGGCGGCCGGGGGCGGGGCGGCCGCGGGGGCGGGTCGGGGCGCTGCGGGGCGCGGCGAGTCGCCGGTGGCGGCGCGCGCGAGTTGGGCCTGACTGTCGAGGATCATGCCGCCCTGTGTGACGACCTTCTCGCCCTCGGTGAGACCGGCGAGCACTTCGACCTCGTCGTCGCCGACGCGGCCGAGTTGGATCTGGCGGGCCTCGAAGGCGCGGTCGCCGCGGTCAACATAGACGACAGCGGCGCCGGTGTGCTGCAGGACGGCGGAGCGCGGCACGAGGAGCGTCTCCGGCGAATCGAGGCGCACTAGGCCTTCGGCGGTCTGTTTGTGCAGGAGCGCGCGATCGGGGTTAGGGAGGACGACGCGGACGCGGACGGTGCGCGTGGCCTCCATGAGATTCGGATCGATGAACGCGATGGGGGCGCGGAAGACGCGGCCGGGTTGGGAGAGGGTGGTGACCTCGACAGTCTGGCCGACGCGCATCCACGGGAGGTCCTGCTCGTGGGCGTCGAACACGAACCACATGGAGGAGAAGTCGCCGATCTCGAAGAGCCGGGTCTCGATGGCGGCCTGGTCTTTGTTGAGTTGCTGGCCTTCGTAAACGTGGCGGGCGACGACGGTGCCGGACAGCGGCGAGTGGAGCGTGACGAGCGCGCTGGGCTCGAGGGTTTGTTCGAGGCGGTCGATTTCGGCGGCGGTGAGGTCGAGGTCGAGGAGGCGTTCGCGAGCGGCGGCGCGTTGGGCGAGCGTGAAGGCGGAGCCGCCGGCTTTGACGCGCTCGACGTATTCGCGTTCCGCGGTGAGCACTTCCGGGCTGTAGATCGTCGCGAGCGGCTGACCGGCGGTCACTTCCTCGCCGACGAAGTTAATGAAGAGTTTCTCGACGCGGCCGGGCACGCGCGCGGTGAGGTAGCGGTGGCGGGTGTCGTCGTCGTCGATCACGCCGGTGACGCGGAGGGTGCGGTGGAGCGGCGCGCGGCGCACGGGGGAGACGCGCACGTCGAGCACGGCGACGTTGGCCGGCGTGAGCGTGATGAGGTTGGGATCGGCGGCGGCGTTGCTGCCGGTCGCGGTGGCGAGCACGAGGTCCATGCCGCAGATGGTGCATTTGTCGCCGGGCCGGTTGGATTTGATCCACGGGTGCATGGGGCACTGGTAAACGGCGGCGGCCGTCGGGTGGGAGTGGCCGTCGCCGGCGGGCGCGGGCCGGCGGCCGACGAAGTAGCCGGCCGCGGCGGCGACGAGGCCGACGAGGAGGAAAAAAGGAAGGCGAGTTTTCATGGGAAGAGGAGCGGACACGGAGGTGGGCGGGAAATCTGGACCTGACGCGCAACGCGCGACGGAGCAGGACGCGGGCAAGCCGGCGCGCGGACTCCGCGCGCGGGCGCACTCAGGCCGCCGGCCTCAGAGCCGGAAGCGGCAGTGGCCTTTGAACAAAGGCACGCTGGAAGCGGGAGCGCCGGGAGCGGGCGCGCGCCAACCGGCCGGACGGGCCGCTGGCGTGAGGAACGCGGTGAAAAATCTTGCCGGAGTGCGGCGGAGGGCCACGGACTTGCCGGCCGGTTTCGCGACGGCCGCGGCGCGCGCTGACTCGGTAGCGCCGACCCACGGGGCGGGCGCGGGCGGCAGGCGCGGAGATCGCGGAGGACGCGGAGCAGAAAGAGAGAGGATCCTTCATTCGAAAGGCTCACCTGCCGAGTGAGGGGACTCGGGACGAAAAAGCCGGGTTTTCTCCTCTGTGCTCTCCGCGCCCTCCGCGTTTCAACTGCGTTTTCTGGGCTTATTCATTAGCGACGGGTCTGATCCCGCGATTTTCCGGTTTGGTTTCGGCGGTGTGGGGCAGCGCGCAAGCGCGCTGAGCCAACGGGGGGAACTGTTGGCGCGCGCCAACCGGAAAGCCCTGCCGCTCCCCCGGGGCCTTGCTCCGGCGTAGTCGGAAACTGTGGGAGCGTGCTCGCGCGCGAGGTCGCGAACCGCGCCGGCGGCGAGCTCAGGCGGGCGGCGCGGGCAGCTTGAGCGCGAAATGGAAGTCGTCGATGAACATCCGCTGGCGAAAATAGAAGCGGTGCGCGGCCGCGCGGTGGACGCCGGAGTCGAGGTGGAGCTCGGCGCAGCCGTGCGCGATCGCGAAGTCGCGGACCCACGCGAAGAGTTTTTCGCCGTGCTGTTGCGAGCGCGAGGCGGAGTCGGTGATGAGGTCGTCGATATAGAGTTGCGGCCCGGAATAGAGCATCTCCATGAGGCGAAAGCCCGCGAGCGAGCGGACCGTGCGGCTCGGACCGGCGCTCGCCGGACCGGTGTCGGCGGATTCGAGGGCGGCGAGCCGGTAGCCTTGCGCGGCCTGACGGCGGACGCGGGCGAGGAAGTCGGCGGGCGTGAGTTTGGGGCGCAGTTGCACCATGACGGGGAAGCAGCGGGCGAGGTCGGCGTCGGTCTCGGCGAGGAAGATGCGGGTGGGGTCGGACATAAGTGGGTCGCGGGCGAAGTCGCCCAACGGGTTGCTTTGCGGGCGGGCGGGGCGGGTGGTGGTTTGGCGACGGGATTACCTGGCGGGTTGGGCGGCGGGTTTGGTTTTGGCGGCGGTGATGAGGGCGACGCCCGCGATGATGACGGCGGAGGCGGCGAGCATGCGCGAGCCGACGGGCTCGTGGAGGAGCAGCCAGCCGAGGAAGACGGCGACGATGGGGTTGACGTAGGTGTAGGTGTAAACGCGGGCGGGGGTGCTGTGTTTCATCAGCCAGACGAAAGCGGTGAAGCCGACGAGCGAGCCGACGGTAGTGAGGTAACTCCAGGCCCAGAAGGAGCGGGCGGTGACGGCGGCGAACTCGAAGTGCGCGGGTTCGCCCATGAGCACGCTCATGGCGAAAAGCCAGATGCTGCCGGTGAGCATCTGGAGAGCGGAGGCGGTGAAGGGTTCGGCGGGATTCTTCGCGTAGCGGGAGACGAGCGAGCCGGTGCTCCACAGCACGCAGGCGAGCACGAGAGCGCCGACGTGGAGGAGGTCGAGACCGGTGGCGCCGCCGCCGCGGAGCACATCGGGGCCGACGAGGAGCGTGAGTCCGGCGATGCCGAGGAGGAGGCCGGTGAAGGTGAGGAGGGTGGGGCGCGCGCCGCGCTTCGTGTCTTTCCAGATGACGAGGACGGCCCAGTCGAGGAGGACGACGACGAGCGGGCCGACGGAGACCATGAGCGTGGCCATGCTCGACGGGACCTTTTGCTCGGCCCAGCAGACGAGGCCGTTGCCGCCGAGCATGAGGAAGGCGCCGACGACGGAGTTGTCGAACCACTGGCGCGCGGTGGGGCGGATGCGTCGGGTGAACCAGAGGAAGCCGTAGAGCAGCGCGCCGGAGACGAGGAAGCGGGAGGCGGCCATGAGGAACGGCGGCATCGTCTCGACGGCGACGCGGATGGCGAGGTAGGTGGAGCCCCAGACGAGATAGATCGCGGCGAAGGCCGTGAGGAGCGCGGAGCGGGCGACGGGAGGAGCGGAGGCGGACATGAAGCGGGTGGCGGGGGAGACGGAGGGAGGAGCGACGCGCGGCGCGCGGGGAGCGGACGGAGAGAAAGATTAGGAGAACGAGAAAGGTTTTGCGTCAGCGGGTGGTGCCGCCGTCTTCGCGCCAGTGATACTCCATGTAAGCGGCGGTGCGGCGGGCGGTGGCGACGCCGTGGAGGCGCGCGACGAGATGGAGGGAAACGTCGAGACCGGCGGAGATGCCGGCGGAGGTGAGGATCTGGCCGTTGTCGAGGAAGCGGGCGGACTCGCTGACGCGGGCGGTGGGCGCGAGGGACCGGAGCAGGTCGAAGCACTCGTGGTGGGTGGTGGCGTCGCGGCCGGCGAGAAGGCCGAGCCGGGCGAGCACGAGCGAGCCGGTGCAGACGGAGACGACGTGCTGCGCGGACGCGGCGACGGACTCGACCCAAGCGAGCACGCGGGGGTTTTGCAGCAACGGGCGGGTGCCGACGCCGCCGGGCACGATGAGGACGGCGGGTGCGGGGCAGTCGGCGAGCGCGTGATCGGGCATGACGTGGAGGCCGTTGCGGGCGCGGATGAGCCGGCGCTCTTCGGCGACGGTGACGACGTGGAAAAATTTGTCGCCGGAGAGTTCGTTGGTGACGGAGAACACTTCGAAGGGGCCGGCGAAGTCGAGGACTTCGACGTCATCGAAGAGGAGGAGGGCGACGGTGGGTTTCATTTTTGGCGGTGGGTTTGATCCCCGTTCTGCTGGCCGGCAGAATGCTCCGGCTTGGTTGGGTGTAGGAGCGGCTTTACGCCGCGATGGTTTGCCGAATCGCGGCGTGGAGCCGCTCCTACAGGAAGAAATGATAGTGGGCGCATGGCAATACGGGTGGGCTTGGCAAAGGCCCCGTTCTGCTGGCCAGCAGGTTGCTCCGGGGATGGTTTACGGGCGGTGTTTTTTTCGGATGGAGCGTGGGCGACTCGATGGGTGGCGGGGCACGGCTCACCCAGAGGGTTCGCCCTACCGGTGGAGAATCGCGCTCAGGCCAACTGCGCTTTGGCGAGGTCGCCGAGGATCTTGAGCGCGGCGTCGATCTCGTCGGACCAGGGGATGCCGCAGCTCATGCGGAGGCAGTGGCGGTAGCGGTCTTTGACGGAGAAGAGGGCGCCGGGGGCGGTGTTGATGCGGTGCTTGCGGGCGTCGCGGTGGAGTTTGAGGGTGTCGATGCGCACGGGGAACTCGACCCAGACGACGTTGCCGCCCTGCGGCCGGCTGAGGCGCGTGCCCTCGGGGAAGTGGCGCGCCATCGACTGCGTGAAGAGGTGCAGCTGCTGGTGATAGGCGCGGCGGATCGTGCGGAGATGGTGGTCGTAACCGCCGTCGCGCAGAAATTCGGCGAGGGTTTTCTGGAGAATGGCGGGCGTGCCGAGGCTGTTGGTGAATTTCAGGCGGCGGACGCGTTCGCGGTAGCGGCCGGGCGCGACCCAGCCGACGCGGAAACCGGGCGCGAGGGTCTTGCCGAAGGAGGAGCAGAGGAGCACGCGGCCGTCGTGGTCCCAGGCCTTGAGCGGTTTCGGGCGGACGTCGCCGAAATGGATGTCGCCGTAAACGTCGTCCTCGATGGCGGGCAGATCGAATTCGCAGAGCACGTCGTAGAGGCGGCGTTTCTTGTCGTCGGACATCAGGCAGCCGAGCGGATTGTGGAACGCGGGCATGAGCATGACGGCTTTGACGTCGTTCTGGGCGAGAGCTTCGCGGAGGGCGGGCACGCTCATGCCTTCGCGGGGCTCGGTGGGAATCTCGAGGGCGCGCAGGCCGAGGCTCTGGATCGTCTCGAGAAAACCAAAATAGGCGGGCGTCTCGATGGCGACGGTGTCGCCGGGCTTGGTGACGGCGCGGAGGGAGAGGTTGATCGCCTCGGAGCAGCCGACGGTGATGACGAGTTCGTCGTGCGGGAGCGGACAGCCGGCCTGGAGGTAGCGGCGGGCGATCTCGCGGGCGAGCGGCTCGAAGGCCCAGTTCATCGAGTAACGGCCGAGGATGGTGTGGTCGCGACGGGCGACGGAGCCGAGGAGGCGCGCGAGTTTTTTCGTCGGAAAAAGACTGTGGTGCGGGCAGGCGGCGCCGAAGGGGATGTAGTTGGCGTCGACGGAGAGATCCATGACCTCGGCGGTGAGGTCGTTGACGCCGACGTAGGAGGGCTTGGCCATCGGGCGGGCCATGCGGGGCTCGGGGCAGAAGCACGGCGGGCGCGCGCGGACGTAGTAGCCGGACTGCGGGCGGGCCTCGAGGTAGCCGCGGTTCTCGAGGACGGTGTAAGCTTGGAGCACGGTGGCGATGCTCACGGTGCGCTGGCGCGCCATGAGGCGGACGGACGGCACGCGGTGGCCGGGGCGCAGGGTGCCTTGTTCGATCAAACTTTGCAGCGAGCCGGCGAGCTCGGCGTAGAGCGGCTGGCCGGTGCGGGGCGGGCCGGAGGCGGGGCGGGATTTGAGTTTGGAGACCGGGGACTGGGCGGGGGCGAGGGTCTGGATCATGGGCGTGGAGGGGCGGGAGCCGCAGAGGGTAACGAAAATGTGCGAACCGCGGTAGCGGCAGCGCGGCGGAATTGGCACCAGCACAGTGTCGCTTGCGGGGCGCTGTGACCATGACAATTGTGGCGCCCGTGCGCCCCGGGCGCATCGCAGTTTTTTGCAAATGAGCGCTTCGTCCCTGCCGGCCCCGCTTCTCGCCAGGCCGCGTCAGCACCCGTTGGTTGACCGCGGATTTCGCGGATTGCTACGGAGTCGATCCCGGGCCGCCCCAACTCCGTGATTGATCCGTCGCCCTCCGCGAAATCCGTGGTCCCACAACACTGTCGCCGGTCCTGCCCCCGCGTTTGCGAAGGTCAGGCTCGGCGGACCCGCACTTGTCGTCGCGCCGCGGGTGCTCAGAGCTCGATCTCGCCGCGGAGGTAGAGGACGGCGTGGCCGGCGATCTTCACGCGGTCGCCGGCGAGTTCGCAGAAAAGTTCGCCGCCCCGGGCCGAGATCTGCCGGGCGTGCAGCGTGGTCTTGCCCAGGCGCTCGGCCCAATGGGGAATGAGCGTGCAGTGGGCGGAGCCGGTCACGGGATCCTCGGGGACGGCGCAGTTGGGGCAGAAAAAGCGCGAGACGAAATCCACCCCGCCGTCACCGGGCGCGGTGGCGATGATGCCGATGACATCGATCTGGTTGAGCAGGGAGAAGTCGGGCCGCAGGGCGCGCACTTCGTCGGCGGTCGCGTAAACGCAGAGATAGTCGCGCGCCTTGCCGATCCACTGCGGAGCCGGGCCGCCGAGGCCGGGCCGGAGTGGCGGCGGGATCTGCGCCGGCGCGAGGGGCGCCGCGGGGCGCGAGGGAAAATCGAGCTCGAACAGCGCGCCGCGGCGGGTGACGGTGAGCGGGCCGCTCAGGGAATCGAAGACGATGCGCTCGCCGGCCTGCCCGAGCTGAGTGAACACGACAAACGCGCTGGCGAGGGTGGCATGACCGCAGAGATCCATCTCGAGTTCCGGCGTGAACCAGCGCAGGTGGAGGCGGGCGGCCCCGGTGCGCACGAAGAACGCGGTCTCGGCGAGTCCGTTCTCAAACGCGATCTGCTGCATGACCGCGTCGGCGGGCCACGCCGCGAGCGGCACCACGCCCGCGGGGTTGCCGGCGAAAACTTTCGGCGTGAAGGCATCGACCCAGTAGAGCGGAAATTTCATGGGCCGAATCTAACAGGAATCGGCCGGCGGCGGCAGGAGCAATTTGCGCGGCGGGGCGGCGGCACAGCGCCGCCGGACTCACGCGTATTGCTGCAACGCCGGGCCGGTGAGGCGGAAGACGGTCCATTCGTCCATCGGGGCGGCGCCGAGTTTTCGGTAGAAGTCGATGGCGGGTTGGTTCCAGTCGAGCACGGCCCACTCCATGCGGCCGCAGCCGCGGGCGTTCGCGATCCTGGCGAGGTGGAGGAGGAGCGCCCGGCCGAGGCCGGTGCCGCGGAAGGAGGGTTGCACGAAGAGGTCTTCGAGGTAGAGGCCGGGTTTGGCGAGGAAGGTGGAGTAGTTGAAAAAATAGATCGCGAAGCCCGCGGGCTGGAGCTCGCCCGGCGTGGCGGCGGGCGCGACGCCCGGTGCGGCAGGCGAAAACGCCAGCACGCAGTGCGCGACCGGTTGCTCGCAGAAGAGCGTGGCGCGCAGTTTCTCCTCGGTCGCCTCGACGGCGGGGAGCATTTTCTCGTAGGTGGCGAGGGCGCGGATGAATTCGAGGATGAGCGGCAGGTCGGCCGGGGTGGCGGCGCGGATTTGGGTGGGCATAGGTCAGAGGGAAGGGGATTGCCGCGCGGGGTCAATCGGGCTTGGCGGCGGGGCGGGACCAGGTGCGGGAACCCGGGCTGAGTCCGCGGGCGCGGCCGGCCGGCGGAGCGTGCCGACCGGGGCCGGGGGCGCCCGGGCTCCCGGGGGCAGCCGGCGCCCCGGTTTCGAGACGGGGGGTGGCGGGTCTCGCGCGCAGAAGATGGCCCGGCGCGCCCCCGGGCCGGGGGTGGGGATTGTGACTCGACAGGAGGGGCGGGGCGGATTCTAAATCCGCCCGTTGCCGATTTTTTCCCCCTCTCTGATGCGAAGTCTCACTCTCGCCGGGCTGCTTGGTTGCGGGCTGTTCGCGGGCGCGGGTGCCGCGTGGGCGGCGGCGACGGCGGAGCGGGTGGTCGTGCAGTTGCCCTACTCGCCGCAGTTCCAGTTTGCCGGTTTCTACGCGGCGCAGGCGCAGGGTTTTTTCCGGGCGGCCGGGCTGACGGTGGAGTTGCGCACGGGCGATACGCAGCACCGGCCGGTGGACGAGGTGCTCGCGGGCCGGGCGGACTACGGCGTCACAGGGAACAGTCTGCTGCTCGGCCGGCTGAGGGGCGAACCGCTGGTGGCGGTGATGGTGATTTTTCAGCATTCGCCGTTCGTGCTGCTGGCGCGGCCGGGGGTCGGCACGCCGGCGGATCTGATGGGCCGGCGGGTCACGGCCGATCCGGCGGACCGGTTCCCGGAACTCCCGGCGATGTTCGCGGCGGAGGGGATCAAGCCGGACCAGTTGGAGGTGGGGCCGCAGCGTTGGGATGCGTTGACGCTGGTCGACTCGGGGGTGGACGCGATGGGGGGCTTCAGCACGGCCACGCCGTATGATCTGGAGCGGGAGGGGGTGAAGTTCCGCGTGATGCGGCCCGCCGACTACGGCGTGGATTTCTACGGCGACACGCTGTTCACGACCGAGGCGGAGGCGCGCCGGCACCCGGAGCGGGTGGTGGCGCTGCGGCACGCGTTGCGGCTGGGCTGGGAATACGCGGTGGAGCACCGGGCGGAGATGATCGACTGGATTTTGCGCGAACGGCCGGACCGGCCGGCGCGGGTCACGCGCGCGCGGCTGGAGTTCGAGGCGGCCGAGACGGTGCGCCTGATCAACGCCGACCTGGTGGAGGTCGGCCACATGAACCCGGGCCGCTGGCAACGCATGGCGGAGACGCTGGTCCAACTGGGGCTCGTGCCCGACACCCGGCGGCTCGCCGGTTTTCTCTTCCGGGAGCCGGTGGAGAGCTGGCGGGTGATCGGGTGGTGGCTCGGGGGCGGACTCGCGATCGCCACGGCGGTGACGCTGCTGGCGGTGCTGGCGAACGCGCGGTTGAAAAAACTGGTCGAGGCGCGCACCCGGGAGCTGCAACGCTCGGAGGCGGCGCAGCGCGAGCTCTTCGACCAGGCGCCGGTCCCGATCGTGGTCGAGAGCTACGTCGAGCTGGCGGCGAAGCTGGAGGAGTTCCGCGCGGCGGGCGTCACCGACCTGCGCGGGCACCTGGCCGCCCGCCCGGAGCTGGTGCGCGAGCTCCACGGCCTCAAGCGCGTGGTGGCCGTCAACGCGCGGGCGCTGGCGCGGACGAATTTCAAGTCGCTCGAGGAGACCAACCGGCGGCTGGCGGAGATCGTGACGCCGCAGGCGCTGGAGATGTTCATCGAGGAGCTGGTGGCGATCTGGGAGGAGCGCGACACGCTCGCGATGGAGAAGACCTACAACCTGCAGAACGGCGAGACGGCCCAGGTGCTGGTCAACTGGTCGGTGGACCGGCGGGACGGGCGGCGCGATCTGGCGCGGGTGCGGCTGGTGTTCACGGACATCACCGAGCTGAAGCGGGCGGAGGCGGCGCTGCGGCTGAGCGAGGAGCGCTACCGCCAGCTCTTCGAGCTGTCGCCGGTGGCGATGGTGGAGTTCGACTACCAGGCCGTGCCCGGCTGGTTCCGGCAGTTGCGGGCGGCGGGGGTGACCGATCTCGGCGCGCATCTGGAAGCGCATCCGGAGCTGCTGCCGCTGGTGCTGAAGTATTCGCCCCTGGTGCAGGGCAACCTCGCGGCGGTGCAGTTGAGCGGGGCGCGCTCGAAGGAGGAATTGCAGGACCGGCTGGCGGAATTCTTCACGCCCGAGGCCCTGGCGGAGCGCGGGCGCAATCTGGCGCGGCTGTGGGCGGGCGAGGACCACGCCGCCGGGGAGGTGCCGCTGCGCTCGTTGGCGGGGGAGGTGCGGTATTTCCACTATTTCTGGCGGATGTCGCGCGACGGCGGCGAGCTGAGCTTCACCCGCACCCAGACGGCGCTCGTCGATATCACCGACCAGCACCGGGCCAAGCAGGCCTTGGGCGAGAGCGAGGAGCGTTACCGCAGCCTCTTCGAGGTGACGCCGAACCCGATGTATATTTTCGACCTCGACACGCTGGCGTTCGTCGCGGTGAACGATGCCGCCGTGCGCAAATACGGCTACACCCGCGAGGAATTTCTCGCGATGAACATCCTCCAGATCCGCCCGCCCGCGGAGGCCGAGCGGCTGCAGCGCGAGATGCCGCGCTACACCGACGGCGGCGAACTCGTGCCGCAGGTCTGGCTCCACCGGCTCAAAGACGGCACGACGATCAACGTCGAAGTCTCCACCCGCGTGCTCGTGCTCGGCGGGCGGCGCTCGGTGCTGGTGGTGCCGTTCGACATCACCGAGCGGATGGCGGCCGAGCGGGCGCTGCGCGAGAGCGAAGCGCGCTACCGCGAGCTGTTCGAGAAGGCCCCGGTGGGCGTTTACCGGTCGTCAGCGGACGGTTTGTTCCTCGCCGCGAATCCCGCGCTGGCGACGATGCTGGGCTTTGCCACTCCGCAGGAACTGTTGGACATGGATTCGAGCAACCGGGGAGCTCCGCTCTATGTGCAGTCCACCCGGCGCGCCGAATTCCAGGCCGCGATCAAGGACACCGGGCACGCCGAGAATTTCGAGTCCGAAGTGCGGTGCAAGGACGGCACGACGATCTGGATTTCCGAAAACGTCCGCCAGGTCCGCGACTCCGGCGGGCGCATCCTCTATCACGAGGGCTTCGTGTCCGACATCACGCCGCGCCGCCGCCTCGAGGGCGAGATGCTGCGCGCCTCGAAGCTCGAGGCCGTGGGCATCCTCGCCGGCGGCATCGCGCATGATTTCAACAACATCCTCACCGTCGTGCTTGGCAACATCACTCTCGCGGAGATGGATTCCGGCGCGCAGGGCGCCGTCGTGCCGCTCCTGCGCGACGCCAAGCGCGCCACGCTGCGCGCCCGCGACCTCACGCAGCAACTGCTGACCTTCGCGAAGGGCGGCAACCCGGTGCGCAGTGCGGTCAACCTGCCCGAGCTGCTCAGCGAGTCGACGGGCTTCGCGATGCACGGGGCGAAGGCCCGGCGTGGGCATCGCGCCCGAGCACCTCGCCAAGATTTTCGACCCGTATTTCACCACCAAACAGCAGGGCAGCGGGCTCGGGTTGGCGACGGTTTACTCGATCGCGAAAAAACACCAGGGGCACATCGAAGTGGAGTCGCAGCTCGGCGTCGGCACGCAGTTCCACCTCTGGTTGCCCGCCGCCGCGGACGCCGAGATTCTCTCCGCCAGCCGGCCCGCCGCCGCGGCGAAGCTGAAGGCGCGCGTGCTCTTCATGGACGACGAGCCCGCCATCCGCAACATGGCCGGCATGTTCCTCGGCCGGCTCGGCATCGACTTCGAGCTCGCCGCCGACGGCGCCGCCGCCGTGATGAAATACAAGGCGGCCCGCGCCGCCGGCCTCCCCTTCGATCTGGTCATCACCGACCTCACCGTGCCCGGCGGCATGGGCGGGCGCGAGGCGATGGAACAGTTGCTGGCCTTCGACCCGCAGGTGAAGGCGATCGTCTCCAGCGGCTATTCGCGCGACCCGGTGCTCGCCAACTACCGGGCCCACGGCTTCTGCGGCATCCTGCCCAAACCCTACAGCCTCGACCAACTGCACGAGGCGCTGCGGGAATTCGTCGTGGCGTGATTTTACGCTGATTTTGCGGAGCAACCGGGTTGGGCTCCGGTCAGACTTCCCCACCATGAACCCACACCGAACCCCGTCTCGCGTCCCGTTCCGTGCCCTGCTCGCCGCGTTGCTCGTCGCGGCCACCGTCGCCAACTCCGGCTGCGTGCTGATGGCGGGCGCGGCCGCCGGCGCCGGCGCCGTGGCCTACGCGGGCCGCGAGTTGCAGGCCAACCAGCCGGCCGACTACGCGAAAGTCGTCGACGCCACGCGCCTCGCGCTGAAGGAACTCGAATTTGCCCGCGTCAGCGAGAACAAGGACGCGCTCAAAGCCGTCTTCGTGTCCCGCACCGCGCTCGACAAGAAAGTCGAAATCACCGTCACCAACGCCGGGAAGAATGCGACGAACCTCACGATCCAAGTCGGCCTCTTCGGCGACCGCGAGCTGTCGCTGGCGATCCTCGAGAAGATCAAGTCGCTGTTGTGAGGGGCCGGTGGAACTTGGGGCCGCGGCGCCCCGCCGCGCTTCCGGGGCGAGGGCGCGCCGGCCTCCGGGTTGGGCGCGCCGAGCGCGGGCGTTTTGTTTGACCGCGGCAAAGACGGATCGAACGTGGGTCGCGGCCATCCGGTTCCGGATGCGACGAACACCCGGCGGGCGCTCCGTGCGCTTGGCCGGTTGGGCGCCGATGGAACCGCGGAGGACAGCGAGGGAGTGGACACGGAGGGTGGGGAGATCAAGGGCAAGGGGTTGGAGGTGATCGCGGATCGCGCCTCGCACAAATACACGGGGCGGCTGGAGATTTCATTTCGGATCAGGGTGAACGGCGATACGTTCGTCGGCGCAGAGTCGGTGCGCGCGTTCGACGCGGCGGGGAATGCCGCGGAAGGGCCACTCACGTCCGACAAGATCGAAGGCAAGCG
This sequence comes from Opitutia bacterium, assembly GCA_016199925.1. GTDB lineage: Bacteria > Verrucomicrobiota > Verrucomicrobiia > Opitutales > Opitutaceae > JACQFT01. The sequence continues at coordinate 18,114 of JACQFT010000009.1, forward strand.
CGTCACGATTCCGTGAGGCGTGGTGCTGCTGTTTATCGGCTCGCTCTCACCCCAAACCCCAAAGCTTGACCCCGCCAGCTTGGCCCCGGGCTCCCGTCCGCGGGTCGCTCAATCGATTCCTTTTCGTGCGGTGAAAAAATCTAGGAGAAGAATCTGATTCCGTAGCGTGGCCAGACAAAACTTCAGCGTCTCGGCATCTGGAGAGGCCGGGCTCGCATTTAGACGGGCTTCAATTTGAGCGATCACGATCGCAAGTTGAGCCTTAGCTTCGATTACCAAAAGGGCGCGTAGCCGCAGTCGCTTAAGAAGTGGCCGGTTGAGACCCAGCCGACGCGCGACATAAGCCGCCGGCGCCTGCAGCGTTTCGACCTCGCCGCCGCGGCCCAAACGGAAGAATTTTCGGCGATCATTCTCGAACGGATGCACATAGCCTTCCTTGTCGACCCAGCAGCACTCGTGTTCGCCGGCCGGCCAATCGTCACGCTTGAGCCGGTTGCAGCTTCGGCAGGAGTAAACAAGGTTACTTGGATCATCCGCTAACCTTGCAAACTTCGACTCGGGTCGGAGATGATCCAGTTCCATCGTGGGCGAGCCCCCAATGTCCGTTTGGTGTGTGTCGCAATACACGCAGCGATATTGGCAATCCTCAGATATCTCCGCCCGGAATCGCCCGTAACCGTAGACCTTGGGCGTGCCGACATATTTAGCGCGGCGGGTTAGCAGCGGATAGAACTCACTCATTGGTCTTCTGGTGGCCGCGTAGATTTGCCAGGAGCTTCTCAACGGCCGCCACCTGCTCATTCAGCGTAGCAAGATGTGCCTCGTCCTCTGCCTGCGACGGCAGCAACCGGTCGACTTCGAGCGTCTGCAATTCAGTTCGTTCCTCCGGCATGATCGTCTCTTGTAGGCTCTTGGTCAGCAATTCGCGGTAACGCGCCTGTCGAGCAGTCAGCGCCTCTTGGTATCGCCCGATATGCCGCAAGAATCGTTGCTTGAACAGTTGCGACATGACGGTGTTTGTCCGCAGCTCGTCTTTTTTCACAATGTCTTCCACCGACCCGGCGTCGGCGCTGCCCATTTGCTCATCTGGTGCGAAGCCAGTGATGAGATAGATGGGCATCTCGCGATAAAGGCCCCTCAAGTGTAGCGCCAAATCGAGGCCTGAAAATCCGGTGACTTCACCCGACTCGTTGAGGCATTGGTCGATCAGCACGCCGACCGTTGCCGTGTCATCGAGAAAACGGTGGTATTCGGTCTTGTCCTGTTTCAGAGGAAGGCTCGCGATCTCGAAGTCGTTACCGAAGAGGCTCCGCAGGTCCCAACTGAGCATCTTGCGTTGGGACTCTTGGTCATCGAGGAAATAGATCGTCATCTTACTGCTCATGGCGCTTTGGTTTCCGCTTTCGGCACCCTGATCTCAAAACCCGCTCCGCCGAGAGGCGAGCGGAGGACCACGCGAATAATGCCGCGATTACGAGTAACGAAGGATTTCACGATAGTGAGGCCCATGCCAGTGCCAATCGAGCGGCCGTGAGAATCGCGCTTTGTCGAGTAGCCGGGACGAAAAATGTCCTCCTCTGTGCCGGCTTCCAGCCCGATACCGCTGTCCTCGAATTGCAGAAGCACGTCATTGCCGTCGCGCTCGACGGTGACTAGGATCTGGCGTTCCTCCGCTGAACGGAAGCTTAGCGCCCAGCTAGCATTCGTGATGAAGTTGACCAAGACGCTCTCCCATCCGGCAATCCAGCCTGGGACTTCACATCCATCCTGCATTGGTAGCCGTGTCCTGACCTCGGCACGGTAACGATCAACCAGCAGTTCGTTGAAAATCTTTAAAGTCTTCTCTACGAGGGGCGCAAGGGCGACAGGATCTCTCTCCCGTTTGCGCGGCCTGACGTGATCGAGGGCGAACCGAGCGAACGCATCGATGCGTTGGGCCCCGACCACTAGGTGATCAAGCATCTCCAACTGTTCCTCCTTTGAAAAAAGGCTCGTTTGGGGACTGTTGACATAGTCTCGCAGGCGGGCGGCGTCATTGAGCACCTCCGTAGCGTCGTTGACGCGCTCATGCCCGAAGGACGCGGTCATGATGCCCAGCGAAGCAAGGCTCGTCATAATGCCCACCTCAGATTCCATTTCATCGAGCCGCTCCTCCTTTTCCTTCAGCCGTGCTTCCGCCTCTGCGTGCATTCGCGCCATTTCTGCCTTCGCCTTAGCAATCGATTCCTCGATGATAGCAGTTGGATTAGGTGTTGGGGTCGGAGTCGGGGTCGGCGTCGGAGTTGGCGTCGGAGTTGGCGTGCCGGAACTTAGCTCTCTAGCGGCAGCGCCCGCTTGATCTAAAGCCGCGGTCGCACTGGCTTGTGCATCGACCCGCGACTCTTTTTGTTCCTTGGGCGGCTGCTGCGCTACTGAGTCCTCATGCGCCCGTCCCTCGAAATACTGGATCACCTTATCTGCGAACAGGCGTAGGTCGTCGAAAGCCTCACCCTCCACGAGACCCTCGCGATTAGTCTGGTCGATCAGCTGCCGATTCGTCTCTCGTGTAACGAAGACCGCTCCCACCACTTGATGATAGGCAACTTTCCAGTTCGGACGGCTGATCGCGGCGGGATTGCTCGCGCGCCGCAACGAAAGCGTGAGCCAGTCGTTCGTCCCGACGGGGTCGCCATAGGGTTTCACTCGGAACCCATCGCGGTAGATGCGCAGCCCGCGGTTCGCTAGGAGGAAGTTCGCAATCTCGGCCAGGCCGCTACCACGCCGCTCCAATTCTTCGGAGTCGCGGATGAAGACGTAGAACTCGAACTGAAGCGGGCCGCACCGGCTTTGCTCGGCACCAGGCACGACACCCTGCGATGTCTTGTGCTTGGTGAATTCAGCCCAAGGCATTGGTTCGCGCAAGAACGCGCGTTCGTGCAGTGGCGAAGTCATGCGGATAGTCACTTCCTCTGCCGCGCCTACCGTTCCGTCCATCTTGCGCATGGCGGGTCGAATCTCAGCCCGCACCTTCCAATTGGCGAGTGTTAGCAGGTTCTCCGGTGGCTGCACTGGCCCATCGACCTCCTCCCATTTCTGCCCCGAATCCACTTCGATCGCAAAATCCTCCGGCCGGCCGAAGGGTGACAATAGTAGCGAGAGTTCGCCGGATAACTCCTGCAGGCGTTCTCTATTCCAGTCGTCCTTCAAGCCTCGCAGGATTAGACGGGTGCCGTGCGGAAAGTTCGCCGGCTCCTGCGTTAGTGGGTCGAAGTTCAAGTGTTCGACGAGATTAACGGAATGCTCAATCGCTTCCAGCCGCCGGCTCGATGCCTGATAGGAATCCCACTGGACGTCGATTTCAACCGCGGCTTCGACTTGATTCGGAACGAGCAGGTTGACATGATCGTCGTTTTGCGGCCTCCGCAGAGCCTGCACAATCGTCCGATGGCATAGCCGGTCGAGGCCGAGGCGCCCCAAGCCTTTCTCTCCAGTCTGCACACGCCCCTTGCCCGTCGAGCGTGCGACATCGAGCTTGTTCGCTGTGCCAATGCACAACCAATGCTCGCGGACTTCGGATTCCGTCATGCCATTGCCGTTGTCCTCGATGACTAAGCATGCGTTGGGAGCGCCGATTCCAACGAAACGCACTGACACTTTCTCCGCATCTGCATCGTAGGCATTTTTTACCAACTCGATGATTGCCGTGTTGGAGCTTGAGATGCTTTCCCGGCCGAGCTGCATCGCTACGCGCGCGCTTACAGAAAACGTCGCTGGCGGGCGCGGCACGCGCTTCACCTCGGGCTTTACACTCGGGGTTTTGGAATGGGTCGGCTCTTGTTCCATCTTCATCGCTCAGTCTGTTTGCCAAGGAATCCGGCGCACAACACCTACCGTCAGGTGGCGGCATCGCATTTCACGATTTAGGAAGTCGGTTACGTGTGGGCTCTGTAGTTGGGCCAGTAACTGCCGGCACTCCGCCTGAGTGCGCCCCTTGGGTCGGCAAACAATAAGGTGGTTTTCCACCGCTACCGGTCGGGAGCCGGTCACAATGGTGGGTGCCGCTCGTAGCTTATCGCCCGGGCGGGACGTGCGTTTCACGACGACAAAAGGCGGTTGCACGACCGTGCCTTTGAACTTCCGACACTTGCTAACCCGGGTGATCGTTCCGCCCGTTGGGGCTGAACGAGCGTCTAGAAATCGGCGAAGCATACCGCGCTTTTTGTGGCGATGCGGCACTACGGCTCCAACCGATACATCGAACGAATCACCCAGTGAATTGGGATTAGCACGCGTGGTCGGCCACCTTTTCACTGGTTCTTTCGACTTCGACTTGACGATATCGAGCATGAAAACATCCACATCGGCGTTCGCATCAAAGCGTCCCCAAGACTGGATAGTCAGTGCTGAGCTGCGCTCGGCGACATGAGTGCGCCATTTCGAATAATATGAGCCGGAACGCAGCACTTCTGGCAGAATAGCCATCATCCGAGTGCCCGGCTTCACGCGCGCGAGATACTCCGCAACAAAAACCGCAGCCACATTTACTTCACCGTAACCCCACCATGCACAATCGGCTGGAGCCTTTTGCGCATAGAAAGGTGGATTCATCAGAATAATTGTTCCATTTGGGGGCCGTGCTGTCTCATCCAACGCATTTTGCCCAGTGATCTTAGGAAAGATACGAGACAGATAGTCGGCTGGCAGGGTATCCGTGAACACCCCTCGACTACGGACCATCAAGATGAGACGCGCCTTCGCGGCTCGGACGAACTCAGGATGAAGATCGAACCCAGACAAACGTTTTGACCAATTGGCAACTGTTGTTCGCAATGATTTGCCGACGGGCAATCGCCGCGACGCTGCCAGCAATAAGTCTGCTGCACCACATGCGGGGTCGTGATAGCTATTCTCCCCGATCGCACGTGCCACGAGACGTTCTGCAAGTTTTGATCCGGTAAAGAACGCACCGTAGTCGCGCCGAGTATCAATATCCACTAGTCGGCGAAGCTCTCGGCCAGCCTCACCGTCTAAGGCTGGGGCGAAAGCTTTCGCCGGAGCCGGCGTCCCTGTGAGAGCTAGCCGCTCCAGTTCGAGCACGTAGTCGATGAATCCGGCCATGGTGGGCGGCTGATCGTCTGACTTCATACTGGGGAAGCTTGGTTCTATGGCAATCCTACCGTGGTCTATCGATACTCCTCGTTCGTCATCGCGTTGATGATTTTGAAATTCTCGACGTGGTAGTTGGGGTCGGCGCGGAAGGCCAGTTTCACGCCGTAGGATTTTTCCATGCGCATGAGGAGGTCGGCGTCTTCGGAGCGGAGGCGTTCGAGGATTGACGGGTGGACGTGGACGCGGAGCGCGTATTCCTTGCCGTCTTTGCGCGCTTGGAGGCGGCGGGCGACGGAGGAGAGTTTGCGCTGGAGTTCGACGGACATCGTCGTGGCGCTTTTCACGATGCCGCGGCCGTGGCAATACGGGCAGCCGGTGTAGATGTTGGCCGAGAGGGATTCCTGCTGGCGCTGGCGGGTCATCTGCATGATGCCGAGCGTGGAGATGGGCAGGATGTGCGTCTTGGCTTTGTCTTCGGACATGAGCTCGACCATGCGGTCGTAGACGGAGTTGCGGTGGCGCCGCTCCTTCATGTCGATGAAATCCATGACGATCAGGCCGCCGATATTGCGGAGGCGGATCTGTCGGCAGATCTCGGTGGCGGCTTCCATGTTGCACTGGAAGATGGTGTTCTTCTCGTCGCCGGAGCGGTTCTTGTGAGAGCCGGTGTTGACGTCGATGGCGATGAGGGCCTCGGTCTCGTCGATGACGATCTCGCCGCCGGAGGGGAGGGTGACCTTGCGCTGGAAGGTCTGCTCGATCTGGCGTTCGATGTTGTAGCGTTCGAAGACCGGGATGGATTCCTTGTAGTAGGCGATCTTGGAGCGGGAGCGGGAGGAGATGAGGGAGACGAGGTCCTGCGTGCGCTTGAAGTCGGCTTCGTTGTCGATGAGCACGCGGTCGATGTCTTCGGTGAGGAAATCGCGGACGGTGCGCTCGACGATGTCGGGCTCCTGGTAGAGGCACGCGGGGGCGCGCTCGGTGTTCATCTTGTGCGTGATCTCTTCCCACTTCTTGAGGAGGAGGTGGAGATCGCGGACGAAGTAGCGGATTTTTTTGCCTTCGCCGGCGGTGCGGACGATGACGCCCATGCCCTCGGGGATGGTGAGCTCGTTGAGCATCTGGCGGAGGCGGGTGCGCTCCTTGGGGTCCTCGATTTTGCGGGAGATGCCGCAGCCGTCGGAGAACGGCATGAGGATGAGGTAGCGGCCGGGGATGGAGAGGTTGGTCGTCGTGCGCGGGCCCTTGGTGCCGATGGGGCCTTTGGTGACTTGGATGACGATGTCGGTGCCGGGCGGGTAAAGGCCGGGGATGTCCTTGACGGTGGGTTCGGCTTTGCGCGGGCCGGAGTCTTTCTTTTTGTTAACGCGGACGACTTCGACGGAGGAGTCGGCGGCGGCGGGGAGCATGTCCCAGTAATGGAGGAAGGCGTTCTTCGCGTAACCGATGTCGACGAACGCGGCCTTGAGGCCCGGGTCGAGATTCTTGATGCGGCCTTTGTAGATGCCGCCGACCATGCGGCTGTCGGAGTCGCGCTCGATCTCGAACTTGTCGAGGGTGCCGTCGACGAGGAGCGCGACGCGCTTCTCGAGGGGCTCGGAGTTGATGACGAGTTCGCGGAAGGAGCCTTTCTCTTTGCGGAAGACGCTCAGGATTTTCTGGAGGAGCGGCCGGTTGGCGGCGCGTTCCTTGGATTCGGCGCGGAGCTGTTCGGTTGAGAGAGGTTCGCTGTGCTTCTGCGGAGGAGGGCTGGCGAGTTCTTCTTCATAACGTGCGGCGGCGTCCTGGGGGGAGCCGGAATTGGAGGGCTGATCGTTCATGGTGGGTTTGTTCCCGGGTGGGGTTGTGTGCGGGGCACCCTCGGTCGGCAGGCTGCACGCAGGAGATTCCGGCAGAGCGGTCAATATCGGACGGACGGGGCTTCATGTTAGAAGTCCCTCCTGAATCGATAGACGCTTTGGACCAGTCCTTGCAGCAAGCAGCAGCTGAGCGCGAAAGTGCCTCCGTAGCTAATAAAGGGAAGCGGTATGCCGGTCACCGGCACGAGGCCGATGGTCATGGCGATGTTGACGAAGACATGCACGCCGATGAGCACCGTGACCCCCAGCGCCAAGAGGGCGCCGAAGCGGTCGCGGGCGAGGCCGGCGATGCGTATCCCATTCCACAAAACCACAGCAAAGAAACCGATGACGGTAATGCTTCCCAAAAATCCTTTTTCCTCCGCGATGACGGAGAAGATAAAATCGTTATGCGCGATGCCGCGCGGCAAATAGCCGAGTTTGGCCTGCGTGCCCTCGGTCCAGCCTTTGCCGGTGAGGCCGCCGGAGCCGACGGAGATGAGCGACTGGCGCTGGTTCCAGCCGATGCCCATGGGGTCGATCTTGTCGGGCGCGGCGAAGGCCAGGATGCGGTTGCGCTGGTAGTC
>JACQFT010000076.1 GCA_016199925.1 Opitutia bacterium
CGGCGGCGTGCGGGTGGACGAGGTAGTAGAGCAGCGGCACGGCGAGCGGGCTGACGAAGAGCGACGCGAGGGCGCCGAAGAGCAGCGAGATCGCGAGGCCCTGGAAAATAGGGTCGGCCAAAATTACGAGCCCGCCGACGACGACGGCGAAGGCCGTGAGCATCATCGGGCGGAAGCGCACGGCGCCGGACTCGATGCACGCCTCGCGCAGCGGTTGGCCGGCGGCGAGACGCAGCTCGATGAAATCAACGAGGATGATCGAGTTCCGCACGACGATGCCGGCGCCGGCCATGAAGCCGATCATCGACGTGGCAGTGAAGAACGCACCGAGGGCGGCGTGCGCCGGCAAAATGCCGATGAGCGAGAACGGAATCACGGTCATGACGATGAGCGGCGTCGTGTAATTTTTGAACCAGCCGACCATGAGCATGTAGATCAGGATGAGCACGGCGGTGAAGGCGAGGCCGAGGTCGCGGAAGACTTCGAGCGTCACCTGCCACTCGCCGTCCCACTTGATCGCGGGCTCCTCGTCGCCGAAGGGCAGCGAGGCGTTGTAGATTTTGACGTCCGGCCGGGTGCCGCCGAAGTCGCGGCCGTCGAGCGCGGCGAGCCCGCGGTTCAGCGCGAAGATGGCGTAAACGGGGCTCTCGATCACGCCGGCCACATCGGCCGTGACGTAGGTGACGTTGTGGAGATTCTTGTGGTAGATGTTCCGCTCGCCGGTGGTCTGCTCGACGGTCACGAGTTCGCTCAGGGGCACGAGCGGCGCCGCGGGATTGAAGTCGGAGCGGACCGGCAGCGTGAGCAATTGCTCCGGGCGGGAGCGGAGGGCGCGCGGGAGTTCGAGCACGATGTTCACGTCTTCGCGCTCGGCGGGCAGATGCAGGGTCGTGACGGGCAAACCCTGCGCGCCGAGCTGGATGGTGCGGGCGATGGCGGCCTCGGTGATGCCGTGCAACGCGGCTTTCTCGCGGTCGATGCGCAGGACGGTTTTCGCCTGCTCGGCCTCGACATACCAGTCCACATCGACGACGCCGTCGGTCTGCTGGAGCAATTGGCGCACGCAGGCGGCGAGCGCGAGGCGGGCGGCTTCCGACGGGCCGTAGATTTCGGCGACGAGCGTTTGCAGGACGGGCGGGCCCGGCGGCACCTCGGCGACGGCGAGGGCGGCGCCGGCGCGCGCGGCGATGGCGCCGAGGCGCGGGCGGATGCGCTTGGCGACATCGTGGCTTTGCGCGGTGCGCTCGGACTTGGGCCGCAGGTTGACCTGGATGTCGGCGACGTTCGCGCCGCGGCGCAGGTAGTAGTGGCGCACGAGGCCGTTGAAATTGAACGGCGAGGAGGTGCCGACGTAGATCTGGTAGTCGCGCACCTCGGGTTCAACGCGGAGCGCGGCGGCCATCTCGCGCGCGACGGCGGCGGTCTGCTCAAGCGTGGCGCCCTCGGGGAGTTTGAGGACGACCTGGAACTCCGACTTGTTGTCGAAGGGCAGCATCTTGACCTTGGTCGCGCCGAGCGGGACGAGCGCCATGGCGCCGACGGTGAGGACGGCGATGACGGCGAGAAAACCCCAGCGCCAGCCGCGGTGGTCGAGCAGCGGCGTCATGACGCGGCGGTAGAGGCGCGTGAACCAGGTGCCGGCGGCCGGCGCGGTGCCGTCGGGCGGAGCGTCGACGAATTCGCCGGCGTGGGCTGAGCGCGCATGGTGCCCGCGGAGGATTTTCAGCGCGGCCCACGGCGTGATCGTGAACGCGACCACGAGCGAGAACAGCATGGCGGCGCTCGAACCGATTGGGATCGGGCGCATGTAGGGGCCCATCATGCCGCTGACGAACGCCATCGGCAGCACGGCGGCGATCACGGCCCAGGTGGCGAGGATCGTCGGGTTGCCCACTTCGTCCACAGCCTCGACGGCGATCTGGCGCAGCGTCTTTTGGCGGCAGCCGGGCAGGCCCAGGTGGCGGACGATATTTTCGACGACGACGATGGCGTCGTCCACCAGGATGCCGATGGAAAAGATCAGCGCGAAGAGCGTGATGCGGTTGAGCGTGTAGCCGTAGAGATAGAACACGAGCAGCGTCAGACCGAGCGTGACGGGGATCGCGAGCAGCACGACGAGCGACTCGCGCCAGCCGAGGAAAAGCAAAATGAGGACGGCCACGCCGAAGACGGCGATGCCCATGTGGAGGAGGAGCTCGTTGGATTTTTCGGAGGCGGTGGCGCCGTAGTCGCGCGTGACGGTGACGGTGACGGCGGCGGGGATGAGCGTGCCGCGCAGCGACTCGACTTTGCGCACAGCGGCGTTGACGACATCGACGGCGTTGGCGCCGGGGCGCTTCGCGAGGCTGAGCGTGACGGCGGCTTCGTCGTCGGTTGACACTGGGGAGGCGGCCCCCCCGTCGCGTTCCGACCGCGGCGAGGGCGCCGCGGCTCCAACACCTACCCCGAACAGCACATAGTTGGCGGGCTCTTCGGAGCCGTCGCTGATCGCGGCGACATCGCGCAGATAAACCGGGCGGCCGCCGGCCACGCCGACCACGACTGCGCCGACGTCGGCGGCGTCGCGGAAAAACTGACCGGCCTGGAGGAGGACATCGCGGTTCGCGTAGGTCTGCGCGCCGGCGAGGGCCTGGGTGTTGGCCTGCTGGAGCAGGGGCACGAGCTGGCTCGCGCTGAGCTGGCGCGAGGCGAGGCGCGCGGGGTCGAGCTGCACGCGGATCTGCCGGCGGGTGCCGCCGATGATCGTGGTCTCGGCGACGAGCGGGATGGCTTTGACGGCTTCCTCCACCTGCACGGCGAGGCGGCGCAGGGTGGCGTGATCATACACCGCGCTGTGAAAAGTGAACGCGAGCACGGGCACGTCGTCGATGGAGCGCGGCTTGACCAACGGCGGCGGGGCGCCGGGCGGCAGGCGGTCGGCGTTGGTCTGCAATTTCTGGTTGAGGAGCACGAGGCTCTGCTCGAGGTCGGTGCCGACCTGGAAGCGGACGATGGTGAGGTTGCCGCCGGGGCTGGCGGTCGAGTAGAGATATTCGACGCGGGGGATTTCCCAGAGGAGTTTTTCGAGCGGGCGGGTGAGGCGGCTCTCGACCTCGCGAGGGGTGGCGCCGGGCAGCGCGGTGAAGATGTCGATCATCGGCACCTTGATCTGCGGCTCTTCCTCGCGCGGCAGCATGAGCACGGCGAACAGGCCCAGCAGGAGCGAGGCGGCGACGAGGATCGGGGTCAGCCGCGAGTCGATGAAGAGCGAGGCCAGGCGGCCGGCGAAGCCGGACGCGGCGGGCGGGTGCGAGGGGGAACTCACGGGAGCACCTCGACGGGCTGGCCTTCGCGCAGGCCGGCGGGCGCGGCGAGGATGAGTGGTTCGCCGCCGGCGAGGCCGGAGAGGATTTCGATTTCATCGCCGACTCGCGCGCCGGTCTTGACGAGGCGCAGGACGACGCGGCCGTGCTCGACTGCGAACACGCGTTCCATCTGGCCGAGGTGCGAGACGGCGGCGGCGGGGGCGAGGATCGTGGTCGCCGCCGCGCCGGGGAGTTGCACGCGGACGAATTCGCCCGAGCGCACGGCGGTGCCGGCGGGCACAGTGAGCTTGGCCAGCACGGTGCGGGCCTGCGGATCGGCGGCGGACGAGAGCTCCTTGAGCCGGCCGTTGAAACGGATGTCGCGGGCCACGAGGGTGACCGGCAGATCGCTCCCGAGCTGGAGACCGGCGACGAGCGATTCCGGCACGCCGGCTTCGATTTGGAAGTCGCCCGCGCCCTCGAGCTCGAGCAGCGGCTGGCCGGGCGCGGCGAGATCGCCGGGGCGCACCATCGTCTGCGCGACCACGCCGGCGAACGGCGCGCGGAGCGTCGCGTAGCCGAGCATGACTTCGGCCTCGCGGACCATCGCGCCGGTCAGGGTGACGCGGTCCTCGAGGGAGCGCACCATCTCGGCGGTGCTGGCGTGCCGGGGGAGCAGATCGCTCTCGCGGGCGAGGTCGCGCTGCGCCTGGTTGAGCTGGGCCTGCGCCTGGGTGAGGCGCGCGGAGATTTCTGCGGCGTCGAGGCGCAGCAGCAGGTCGCCGGCGTTGACGCGCTGGCCGAGAGCGACGGGCATTTCGGCCACGGTGCCCAGGAGTTTGGCGGCGATGTGGGCGCGGTTGACGGGGCGCACGGTGCCGGTGATTTCGATGGCGGCCGGCTGGGTGGAGGCGCGGGCGAGGCCCGTGCGGACCTTGACGCCGGGCAAATCAGGGGACGCGGCGGCGGCGGTTTCGGGGCCGCGCGAACAACCGGCGAGCAGCAGGCCGGCGGCGGTGAGAAGCGGGAGGAGGCGGGTGGTCATGGTGGCGAAAGGGGTTGGGGTTATTCTTGGTGCGGCGTTCGGAAACCACGAATGGACACGAATGAACACCAATGCAGAAGAGGCCGGAGACGAGGCATGGAACGGAAATTGTTGGTTGCTTGGCGGGCAGCACAACCGGCGGCCTTTGGCTCTGTTTCTTGTTCGTGTCCCTTCGTGTTCATTCGTGGTTTGGCTGAATGGATTCGGACTGTTCCAAGATCGGCAGGCCGAGGGCGCGGCGGAGGTCGGCGACGGCGAGCTGCGCGTCGGCTTGGGCGACGGTGCGACGCATGCGGGCTTCGATGAGACGGCTCTCGGCGCCGATGAGTTCGGCGGTGAGCACGGCGCCTTTTTCAAAACGGAGCCGCGTGAGCGCGGCGCTTTCCTCGGCTTGGGCGACGGCGAGTTCGGAGACGGCCACGCGGCCGGCGGCGTCGGTGTGCGCGAGGCGGGCTTGCTCGACTTCGAGGCCGATGCCGAGCTCGGCCTTGCGGAGCAGCTCCTTCACCTCGGCGAGTTGGGCGAGGCTCTGGCGGATGCGGCCGCCGGTCTGGCCGCCGTCGAAGAGATTGAGGTCGGCGGACACGCCGGCCAGCCAACTGTCGGCGCCGCGGCGCGTCTGCCAGCCGTGGTCGTATTGGTAGCTGGCGAAGGCGTTGACGGTCGGCCGGCGGGCGCCGCGCGCGGAGGCGACCATGGCTTCGGCGGCTTGCTCCCGGTGTTGCAGGCCCGCGAGTTCGGGGCGCTGCGGGGTCTCCGTGGCGGCGGGCAAGACCAACCGGGCCACGGTGGCGTCGGGCTCCGCGAGTTCGACGGGCCCCGCAGAGGCGCGACCGAGGATGAGGAAAAAAACTTTTTCCGAAAGGGCGGCCTGGTGGCGGGCGGTCGAGAGCGCTTCCTGCGTTTGCGCGAGTTGAACCTGGAGGCCGAGGAGATCGGCCTTCAACAACTGACCGGCTTCGAAGCGGGCCTGCGCCGCGGCGACGGCGGCGGTGTAGGAGCGCACGCCGCCCTCGATGGCGGTGACGGCCTCGCGGGCCTTGCGGAGATCGAAATACGCCTTGGCGGCGGCGCCGGCGAGTTGCTGGCGCGCGGCCTGCACATCCTGCTCGGCGGCGGCGCGACCGGCGCGGGCGGCGGCGAGACCGGCGGTGGCGCGCCCGCCGCTGTAGAGATTGTAGGCGACGGTGCCGGTGGCGTTCAGGTTGTCGATGCGCCCGGGTTGGTTGAAATCGAGGCCGAAGTTGAACGCGCGCTGATTGAGGATGGCGCCGAAGGCGACGAGCGGGCTGTTGGTCTCGGTGTAGCGGGTCTGCACGCTCAGTTGCGGCAACCGCGCCGAGCGGGCTTGCGCGATGAGGGCCTCGGCGCCGGCGAGGCGTTCTTGCGCGATGCGGGCGTCGGGATTGTCGGCTTGGGCGACGGCGATGGCGCGGGCGAGCGTCCAAGTCTCGGCGCGGAGGGCGGGCGCCAGCACGGCGAGCGACAGGATGAACAGGCGAACGGGAAAATTTAGGCGGGACGCGGACATGGGAGGGAGGAGGGTTCAGCGGCCGAGCGCGAGGATGAGCCCCAGCGTCGCGCCGTAGAGCGCGCCGCGCCGCCAGGTGGCGGTGAGCGGGCAGGTGCCCGACGAGCACTGGCCGAAGTAGCCGAGCAGCGCGCCGAGCCCCGCGCCGAGGGCGACGGGAGCGAGAAAACGCAGGAGGAGCGGGAGGGTGCAAGTCGGATGGAGCGGGCAGGCGCCGCCGAAACACTCGCGGTAGTAGCCCAGGGCGCCGCCGAGCAGCGCGCCGACCAGCAGGGCCGGCACCAGTTGCCGAAGGCGGGCGAGGAGAGTGATTTTCCGGGGCGGTGGATTCATGAGCAATGGGTCCGTTACCACGGAGCTCGGCCGCCGCGGTGGGCGAGCTCCGGCTTGGCGTGAGTGGAGGGACCGGCTCCGTCCGGTCCGCGGAGGTCGAAAAAACGGACGACACGGAGGTCGTCCCTCCCGGGTGAGGCGATAGTCGTGAGTGGCATGATGTTTGGCTTAGTGCCGCGAGGACTATTACTTGCGGCCACCCCAGCGGACGAGGCCGTCGGCGCCGAGCCAGCCGAGCTTGGTCAGGATCAGGCTGGGCGGACAGAAGCCGGTGAAGACGGACTGGATGAGGTTGGCCCCGGCGAAGGCCGGCAGCACCAGCCACGCGGGGCTGACGAAGTAGCCGAGCGCCGTGCCGAGAAGGACGACGGTGCCGGCGAGGAGGCGGATGAGGGAGTCGATTTTCATGGGCGGGAGAGGAAGACGGTGGAAACGGACCTTGACATCAATATGCGCATATACTCATATGCTTGCCACGATGTCAAGCCTCCGCTTCTTTGCCGGCATGTCCAAGTCCGCCCTCCTGACCGACCAGGCGCTCGACCTCGTGGCCCGCCGGTTCGCCGTGCTGGCCGAGCCGATGCGGCTGCGCCTGCTGCAGGCGCTCTTCGCCGGCGAGCGGAATGTCTCCGACCTCGTGACGGCGACGGAGGGGACGCAGGCGAACATCTCGCGGCACCTGCAGACGCTCACGGCCGCGCACGTGCTCAGCCGGCGCAAGGAAGGGCTGCAGGTGTTCTACAAAATTTCCGATCCCACGATCCCGAAACTCTGCGAGCTGATGTGCGGCAGCCTGGAAAAGCAACTGGCCAAGCAGGCCAGCCACTTCGGCCGGAGCTGACGGGGGCCGGCGAGCATGATGATAGCGGACCGACTTCGTGTGCTCCGGCTGCTCGCGGTGCTGGGTTTGGCGGCGGGAGCGGCCATTTGCGCTCCGGGAAAATCGCTGGCGACAGAGGAGCACACGGCGCTGGCGCCGGTCGTGGTGAACGCTTCGCCCTTCGGCTACATCGGGCTGAAGCGGGGCACGTTTCACTTTGCGTTCTGGCGTTTCGTCACGTTCCGGCAGGCGCTGCAGTATGTGGTCATCAATGAACTCGAACCCGACTCGCCGGCGACGAAAGCGGGGGTGCGGCCGGGCGACCGGATTGTGGCGGTGAACGGCCGGGCGATCACAGAATGGAAGGTCGGGGAACTCAAACGGCTCTACGCGGAAGTGGAAATCGGGACGAAGACTACGATTGAAATCCGGCGAGCCGAAGGCGGGGAGAGAGTGACTCTGGAGGTGGTCGCCGGACGGCCGCCGAAATGACGGCCGAGGCTGGGCGGGAGTTGTTTGGCCGGCCGGCGGAGCGCGGCCGGCCGCGGCCCGGAGGAAGCCGGCCGGAGTTTTGACCACGGATCGCACGGATAGCCTCAGATCAAGGCTCCGGAGTTTCCCGCGAATCATGCGAAGGGACGCGAATCCGCTCGCCGGAGATTCTCTGCGGGCTCAGGCGGGGCGGCTGGCGGCTTCGGCGATGGCGTCGTCGATCTCCTCGTTGGAGAAGATCTGCTGCACATCGTCGTCGTCCTCGAGCGCTTCGTGGAGGTGGAGGAGATTCTTCGCCAGGCCGAGGTCGGTGACGGGCACGAGGGTGGTCGGAATGTAGGCAATCTCGGCGGACTCGGTTTGCAGGCCGGCTTTTTCGAGCGCGTGCAGCACCTTGTCGAAGAGGTGCAGGTCGCAGCGCAGCTCGTAGCCCTGCTCGGTCGTGATGACATCGTCGGCGCCGGCGTCGAGGGCGACCTCCATCATCCGGTCCTCGGTGCACGCGCGCTTCGCGACGAGGAACTGGCCGGCGTGGAGAAACTGGAACGACACCGCGCCGGTCGAGGCGAGGTTGCCGCCCCAGCGCGCGAAGATGGAGCGCACGATCTGGGCGGAGCGCTGCTTGTTGTCGGTCGTGCACTTCACGACGTAAGCGACACCGCCCGGGCCGTAGCCCTCGTAGGTGATTTCCTCGAAGACGGCGCCCGGCAGTTCGCCGGTGCCCTTCTTGATCGCGCGGTCAACGTTTTCGACGGGCATATTGGCTTCGCGGGCCTTGAGGAGCAGGGTGCGGAGGCGGGTGTTGCCGTCGGGCGAACCGCCGCCGGCTTTGGCGGCCATCGTGATCTCGCGGGAGAGGCGGGAGAAAATTTTGCCGCGGCGCGAATCGGTGACGGCTTTCGCGCGCTTAACCTTGGACCATTTGTTGTGGCCGGCCATGGGCAGAGAGTAGCGAGTAGCGAGCAGCGGGTAGCGAGTAGATATTTGGCGGCGCGGGGTGATGCCCGCTACTCGCTACTGTCTGCTCGCTACTTCTTCTTTTTCGGGGTGACGTTCTTCAGGCCGTCGGCGCCGGGAACCGCAGTGGCGAGCGCCGGTTCGGGCAGGCGGTTGATGATGAGCTGCTGGCCAATGGTGAAGACGTTTCCGACGAAGGAATACAGCGCGAGGGCGCAGGAGAAGTTGTAGCAGATGAAGGTGAAGATCCACGGCATGACTTTCATCATGGTCGCCTGGGCGTTGTCGGTGGTCGGCGTCGGCGTGAGGCGCATCTGGAGAATCATGGTGGCGCCCATGAGCAGGGGCATGATGTTGAGCGGGAGGCCGAAGAGGTGCGCGACGGTGTCGGGCGCGGAGAGATCGGGCGCCCAGAGGAACGGGGCGAAGCGCAGCTCGGAGGCGCTCTGCAGCATCGAGAAGAAGCCGATGAAAAACGGAATCGTGATGAGGATCGGGATGCAGCCGCCGAGGGGGTTCACCTTGTGGTCCTTGTAGAGCTTCATCATCGCCTCGTTGGCTTTGGCGGGACTGTCCTTGTGTTTCTCGCGCAGGGCGGCGACGAGGGGCATGAGTTTCTGCATGCGCTTCGAGGAGCGCGAGGCCGCGATGGTGAACGGCACGAAGATCGTTTTCAGGATGAGCGTGGTGACGACGATGGCCCAGCCCCAGTTGGGGATGAATTCGTGGACCCAGGTCATCAGGGTCAGGAGCAGCTTGGAAAAGAAGCCGAAGAAGCCAAACTCCATCACCTTGTCCTCATTGTGGGTGAAGTGGTCGGTGTCGGCGAGGCGGTCATACTCCTTCGGTCCGGTGTAGTAGGTGCCGGCCCAGGTGGACGAGGCCTCGGGCGCGAGCGACTTGAGGTCGATGAGCAGGTAGCCGGTGACGCCGTAGGCGTGGTGATCGGAGGGCAGGGCCGCCGGGTCGAGCTTCACGCGTTCGACGCGCACGCCAGTGCCGGGCTGGTCGGGCGTGAGGATGGAGGCGAAGAACTGGTTTTTCACCGCGGCCCATTGGACGGCGACGGGCTTCTCGATGAAGGGCAGGTCGGTCTTGGAGCCGAAGCCGAAGTTGGAGAGGAAGCCGCCGCCCTCCAGCGCGCCGCGCTTGAGGAACTCGGCGTTGTGGCCGTCGTAGTAGGCGAGGTCGAGGTAGAGGCCGTAGTCCTGCGGGTTGATCGGCGCGGCGGTGCCGAGGTTGAGGGCGGTGCGC
This sequence comes from Opitutia bacterium, assembly GCA_016199925.1. Classification (GTDB taxonomy): domain Bacteria; phylum Verrucomicrobiota; class Verrucomicrobiia; order Opitutales; family Opitutaceae; genus JACQFT01. The sequence continues at coordinate 9,717 of JACQFT010000076.1, forward strand.
GGGAGGGGCAGCGGCTTGTCGGTGAGGTTGCGGAAGGTGGTCTCGGTGCGGATCTGGTAAGGATCGCCGGCGGGCGCGCTCCGCAACGTGTAGCGGCGGGTGACCTCGAGGCGGTCGTCGAGCACGGCGCGGTAGATGACTTCGGCGGCGGAGTGGGTGACGAGGGTGTAGCGCGTGTGCTGGTCGAGGCCGGGGAAGTCGGCGAAACTCAGCGCGGGCGCGGCCTGCACGGCGTTGAGCGTGTAGAGCGCGGGCTCGCCCTTGACGGCAGGGTGTTTCTTCAGGCCGACGCTGTCGATGGCGCCGCCGAGATCGGTGAACTTGGCGACGATGTAGTCGTTGGCGAGCTCGACGAATGCTGCGGGGCCGCCCGCGCGCGTGGCGGGGGCGGAGAGCGTGGCGTTGCCCGGCGAACGCGCGGGGCCGGACGGCGGGGCTTCGTTGCGGGCGATCGGATCGCCGGTGGTGCCGGAGCTGGTGACGGCGGGGGCCGGCGGCGGCTGCGGGGCGTAGCGGGCGCTGAGATAAAAACTCGCGGCGGCGCCGATGAGCAGCAGCACGCCGATGACGGTATTCTTTTTGTCCATTAGGAAAGGGGAGAGCGGGAGGTAACGAGCGGAGCGGAAGAGGGCGGGAAAATCTTAGTGCAGACCGGCCGGCGCGCCGGCACGGGATCAAGTCCGCCCGGGTGCCACGGGGCG
>JACQFT010000075.1 GCA_016199925.1 Opitutia bacterium
CGGAATTTCCAAATCCCGCCTTCTGAAAGTGTCATATAATAAGTGACACTTTCGCGCGCCCGCACGCTGAGCTTTGACGGCGCGCGCGGAACCGCTACGGTCGCCACATGGAACTCCGCCCCCTCGGCCGCAGCGGCCTGACCGTCTCCGAACTTTGCCTCGGCACGATGCAGTTCGGCTGGACCGCCGATGAGGCGCAGTCGTTCGCCGTGCTGGACGCCTTCGTGGCGGGCGGCGGAAACTTCATCGACACCGCCGATATCTACACGACGTGGCACACGGCCGGGCTCGCCGGTGGCGGTGCCTCCGAGAAAATCATCGGTCGCTGGATGAAGGCGCGCGGCAACCGCGATCAACTCGTTATCGCAACCAAGGTCCGCGGCAAAATGTGGGGCGGCCCCGACGGCGAAGGACTCTCCGCCACGCGCATCATCCGCTGCTGCGAGGATTCGCTGCGCCGACTCCAGACCGACCGCATCGACCTCTACCAATGCCACTGGGCCGACACCGCCGTGCCCATCGAGGAAACGCTCGGCGCGCTCGACCGGCTCGTGCGCTCCGGCAAAGTGCGCGTGATCGGCGCGTCGAATTATCCCGCGTGGCGGCTCATGGAAGCACTGTGGCAGTCGGACACCTCGGCGTCATGCCCTACTCGCCGCTCGCGAAAGGTTTTCTCACCGGAAAATACCGGCGCGATCAACCCGTGAGCAGTGTCCGCGCGAGTGACGTCGCGGAAAATTATTTCAATGACCGCGGCTGGCGCACCCTTGAGGCGCTCGACGCCGTGGCGCGGGCGCGCGGACTCACACCGGGGCAAACCGCGCTCGCGTGGTTGCTGACCAATCCCGTCGTCACCGCTCCGATCATCGGTGCCAACAACCCCGAGCAGCTGCGCGAAGCGCTCGGCGCCGCCGGTCAGCGTTTGTCGCCGGCCGAGATGGCCGCACTCAACGCAGCGTCAGATTATCCGAAGAACTCGCGGCCGATCTGGGATTGAGGATCGACCCTTCAATCCACCCACGGATTTCACAGATACAAACGGATTCAGACCGATCCGCGGAATGTAGGGCCGGCGCTTGTCGGCGCGCCGCGACCGACGGCGACTGTCGGCAAAACAAGACCGTTGCTGCAATGGAAGGCTTCCAACTTCGCGGGCTGAAGCCCTGGTCTCCTTCGGCGCCGCCAAAGGCGGGTGAACACCGCGCTACTCACCGCAATCGGGCGCAGCAAGACTGCGCCCCTACTCCAATTCCGCGCCTGATCCGTGATCATCCGTGCAATCCGTGGCCAAATCCTTCTCTGCCTAGACGGTCGATCTGCGAGTGAGTTGCTGGCTTCGGTTTGATGGTAGGGCGGACCCGCTGGGTCCGCCGCAAATTCACGGCGCGGCCAGCGGCCACGCCCTACCCAACGATTCAATTCAGCGCAAAAAAAAGCCGGCCACTGGGGCCGGCTCGAAAATCTTTCTGGTCGCGCGACTCAGGTCTCGTAGGGAGGCAGCGTCTTGTCGACGGACTCCTTGGCGAGGCGGATGAAGGCCGGCAGTCCGTTGTCGAACGGCACGGTGACTTCGCCTTGGATCAGCGGCGTGGCGTAGCGGTAGAACTGGAAGTTCATGCTCACGCCGTCTTCGTTGATCCACTCGCGCGGCAGCTTCTTGTTCGTCGTGGCGACGTCGGCGAGATTGGTCAGACCGGTGTCGCAGCTGTAGACATCGTTGTCACCGCGAACGAGCGTAACCATTTTGTCGGACTCGCCGCCGACGGCCGCGAGCACCGCAGCCTGGCCGACGAGGAAAGCTTCTTCGGAATCCGTCTTCGACGCGATGTGCGCGGCGGCGCGCTGGGCGACACCGAGACGGGCGACGCGAACCTTCGCGCCGGCCTGCGACTCGACGAGATCGCGGAGATATTCGCCGACCCCGCCGAGCTGGGCGTGGCCGAGCGCATCGGTGCTGGTCGTCTCGACGGCGACGTAGTTGCCGTCCTTGTCGACGAGGCCTTCGCCCACGACGACCACGCAATGCTTCTCGCGCTTGAGGACCTTGCGCACGTCGTCGAGGAACTTGTCGTTCGAGAACGCGACTTCAGGGACGTAAACGAGGTGCGGCGGATCGTTCGGGTGGTCGCGGCGCTTGGCGAGCGAGGCCCCCGCGGCGAGCCAGCCGGCGTTGCGGCCCATGACCTCGATGATCGTCACGAGGTCGCCCTGGCCCATCGCGTCGGCGTCCACCGAGAGTTCGCGGACCGTCGTGCCGATGTATTTCAGCGCGCTGCCGTAGCCGGGGCAGTGATCCGTGGCGGAAAGGTCGTTGTCGGTCGTCTTCGGAATGCCGACGACGCGGAGCTCGTAATTCTGCTCCTTGGCGAGGGCGGAAATCTTGGCGGCGGACTCCAGCGCCTCCTCGGCGCCGATCTGGAAAAAGTAACGGATGTTGTGCGCCTTGAAAACCTCGAGCACGCGCTCGAAATCCTGCGGTTTCTTCAGCTTCATGCGGCACGACCCCAGCGCGGCGCCGGGCGTGTAGCGGAGCCCGCGGATGGCCTGCTGCGACTCGGCCGCCAGATCGACGAGATCCTCGTGCAGCAGCCCGTGCATGCCGTTGAGCGCGCCATAGACTTCCTCGATGCAGCTGTGATTGAGCGCCTCGCCAACCACGCCGGCGACGCTGGCGTTGATGACGGCGGTCGGGCCGCCGGACTGGCTGACGAGACAGTTTCCGTTTAGTTCTGCCATTGGATGGGTGGTGTTAAATCGGTTGAAGAAACAAAGAGAACCGCCAACGAAAGGGAGCCCCCTTGGGCGAGGCAAACCAAATCTCCCGCCCGAGCGGAATTAGGGCGTAAAGGCGGTTGGCACCGGTGACGCGCGCTGACCTCAGCGCAATTTGCCCGGGGCGGCAGGGCCGGCCGTTGGGACCGTGCCGGCAGCCGTCGTCGATCACGGCGCGCCGACAAGCGGCGGCCCAAGATCGCGATAATTTTCGGACGCGGGCGGAAGCACCGCGCTAACTCCAAACGCCTCAGAGCAGTTTGCCCGGCCGGTAGTCCGCCGCGCCCTTGTGCTTCCGCACGAGCGGCTCCACCGCGGCGACAAAGGCGTCGGCCTGATGCGGCGCGGCGCCGACGAAGCGGTCGCTCTGGCTGAGAATTTCCTGCAGCCGGCGCTTGCCGAGGCCGACGCGCTTGTCCGCGGCGAGACGGCCGAGCAGATCCGCGTCGCCGCCGGCCCGCAGCGCTTTCGCCGCCGCGAGCGCGTGCTCCTTGATCGCCGCGTGCGCGGTCTCGCGCCCCGCACCGGTCTTCACCGCCTCCATCAAAATCGTCGTCGTGGCGAGGAACGGCAGGTTGCGCTGGTTCTCCGCGGCGATGGCCGCCGGGAAAACTTCCATCTGCCGCAACACGGTCAGGAACGTCTCGCACAGGCCGTCGATCGCGAAGAACGCATCGGGCAGCGCCACGCGGCGCACGACCGAGCACGACACGTCGCCCTCGTTCCACTGGTGGCCGGCGAGGGCCGCCGTCATCGTCACGTAGCCGGCGAGGATCGTCGCGAAGCCGCCGATGCGCTCGCAGTTCCGCGCGTTGACCTTGTGCGGCATGGCCGACGAGCCGACCTGGCCCTCCTGAAATCCCTCCGTCAGCAATCCCGCGCCGGCCATCAGCCGCAGCGTCGTGGCGAAGCTCGCTGCCGCCGCGCCGGCCTGGTGCAGCGCGCTGACGACATCGAAATCGAGACTGCGCGGATAAACTTGCCCGACCGCGCGGAGCGACGCCTTGAAACCGAGATGCTTCAGGATGCGGTCCTCGAGCTGGTCAACTTTGTCCGCATCGCCGCCGAGCAGCGTGAGCTGGTCGAGCTGCGTGCCGACCGCGCCTTTCAGGCCGCGCACCGGATAGCGCGCGATGAGATCGTCGAGCCGCTCGCAGCCGAGCAGCAGTTCCTGCCCGAACATCGCGAGGCGTTTGCCGAGGGTCGTCGGCTGCGCGGGGACGTTGTGGGTGCGGCCGGTGATCATCAGGTCGCGGTGCGCCGCGACTTGCCGGGCGAGCGCGGCCAGGGCGGCGACCAGCTTGAACCGCACGAGCCGCAGCGCCGAGAGCACCTGCAGTTGCTCGACGTTCTCGGTCAGATCGCGGCTCGTCAGCCCGAGGTGGATGAACTGGCGTTTCGCCAGGTCGGAAAATTCTTCGAGGCGCGCCTTCACGTCGTGCAGCGTCACGCGTTCGCGCTCCTTGATCCGCTCGACGTTCACGTCGCCGCGCACGCGCTCGTAGTCCTTGATCGCCTCGGGCGGGATCGGCACGCCGAGGTCGCGCTGCGCCTTCATCACCGCGATCCAGAAATCGCGCTCGAGCAGGATGCGGCCGTGCGCCGACCAGATTTCCTTCATCGCCGGCGAGGCATAGCGTTCCGCGAGGACGTTCGGGATGGGATCGGCGGCGGAGGGGGCGGCGGGCGGCGGCTTCACGGCGCGCCACGCTTGCGCGGATAGTCGCAGGTTGAAAGGTGAAAGTTGGCCGCGCCCGGCATCTGTTGACCGCGTCCGACCGGGCTGGTGTGCCGGGACCGGCGGTTTTCGGTCTTTCCACTTTCACCTTTCACCCTTTCGTTCTCCCTCATGGCCCACTCCGTCGAAGGACACCTGAAACTCAAGATCGCCGAATACGACCGGCTCATCCGCACCTTCGTCTATCAATATGACGCGATGCGCGCCGTGCACCTCGATTTGCTCGCCCGCTGCATGCCGCGCGACGGCGGTCTCGTGCTCGATCTCGGCGGCGGCACCGGCGCGCTCGCCGCCGCCGTGGCGGAGAAGTTTCCCGCCGCCCGCGTGCAAATCCTCGATACCGACCCGGCGATGCTGGCCTTCGCGCGCGAACGCTGTGCGGCGTTCGGCGACCGCGTGGAGTTCGTCGAGAAATCCTTCGCCGCGCCGCTGCCCGCCTGCGACGCCGTCGTCGCCTGCATCGCGCTGCACCACGTGAAGGACATGGCGGCGAAGGGCCGCATCTACCGGAACATCTTCGCGGCACTGCGGCCCGGCGGCGTCTTCGCCAACGCCGACACCGTGATGGACAGCCGCCCGCACGAGCGGGAGCACTACTTCGCCGTCTGGCGTGGCTGGATGCAGGCGCGCGGCCACACCGAGGCCGAGGCGCGGCAGCACCACGCCAACTGGGCCGGGGAGGACTACTATCCGCCCCTCAGCACCGAACTGCGTCTGCTCGCCGAGGCTGGCTTCACCGAACCCGACTGCTTCTGGCGCGACGAGCACCAAGCCGTCTTCGGCGGGATCAAGTGACGCGCGGGGTCAGCCAGCCCAACTGCGTAAACGTGTCCACGGTCGCGCGATTGAGGTCGTAAGCGGAGAGTTGATCGCGCGGCACCCACGCGGCGTCAGAAAATTCGTCGTTCAGCTTGAGTGGCTCCGGCCCGAGCCGACAACGATAGAGCAGAAAAACCATGTAGATCTCGCGCCGCTCGCCGCCGGGAAACGTTTTTTCCAACAGCGCATCTTTGAAAAACAGCGGTTGCGCCTCTTCGAGACCGACGCCGAGTTCCTCGCGGATTTCGCGGCGCAAGGCCTCGAGCACAGACTCGCCCGCTTCCACCCCGCCGCCTGGCAAACCCCATTGCCCCGGGAACACCCCGCGGTCCGGCGCCATGCGGATCAGCAGCACGCGACGCGCAGCGTCTTCCGCCACGGGAACGACGATCAGGCGGACCGGGAATTCCTGCTTCATCGCGACCCGCTGCTTCGCGCCTTCGTGGTCCAGTGCGCGGACGGCGACCCAGTGGCCTTCGCGCTTGCGCCAGATTTCCAACGAACGCCATTCGACGCGCAAGCGAGCGCCGCCGGCTTCGGGGTCAGTTGGATTTTTATCCGACCGCGAGCGTTGGCGAGGTCGCCAAAGGTTTCGATTTCGTCGATTCCAGCCTCGAGATGCCGGTTGTATCGGGCGAAGAGCACGCGCAGCCGCGCGGCGACGTCGGTCTTGGTTTCTGCCGCGCGCCCTTGGCCAGGTTTGTTCAGGTCGTCGGCGTAAGGGGGCAACGAGGCGTCGATGTCGCCGGCGTCGCAGGCGGCGGCGAAGCCGTCGATGGCCTGGAGGAGTTGGGCGCGGTCGTCTTGCCTGGGAGCAGCGATGGCAAAGACGGTTAGACTGGTGAGCGCGGCCAGCGCGCCAGCGGCGAACAACTGGTGAGCTTTCACGATCACTTCCGCTCCTGCAGCGCCAGCCGCAGGCCGAGCGCGATGAAGAGGCCGCCGGTCGCCCGGTTGAGCCAGGTCGAGAGGTCGTAGCGCGATTTCAGCCAGTCGCCGAGCCGGCTCGCGACGAGCGCGTAGCCGAGCGAGACGAGCGTGCCGTTGAAATCGAAAATCAGGCCGAGCCCGAGGAGCCGCGGGGCGAGCGGGCCGTGGGCCGGGTCCGCGAACTGCGGCAGGAACGCCAGAAAGAAAATCGCCACCTTCGGGTTGAGCACATTGGTCAGCGCGCCTTGGCGAAAAATCGTCCACAGCGGCGTGCGCGCCATCGCCTGCACTGCCATCGCGCCGCCTTTGCTCAAGAGCGCGCGCACGCCGAGCCACACGAGATACGCCGCGCCGGCGTAGCGCACGACATCGTAGGCCATCGGCAGCGCGAGCATGAGGGCCGAGAGTCCGCACGCCGCCGCGACCACATGGAACAGGCAGCCCGCGCCGATGCCCAGCGCCGACACGAACCCTGCCGCGCGGCCCTGGCTCAGGCTGCGGCCCACGACGTAGAGCACATCCGGCCCCGGCGCCAAATTGAGGAGCAGGCCGGCTCCGATGAAAACGAGCAGCGAGTTGAGATCAGGCATGGGCAGTTTCTAGCCGCAGATTCCCCGGCGGCAAGTCGGCAATCTCCACCCGACCGGCACAGCCGGGCTTTCCGGTTTGCTCCGCTGCTCCCAGCGGCACGCCGCCGAGCGGCGGCCCTTGCCCGAAGCGAGCAATGGCAAGGAACCGGGATGCGCCCACCCGCACAGGGGGCCGGAAAATCAGCGGGCCGGAGCCTCCTGCTGAGCGGCGCCGGCGAACTGCGGTCGGCTCGCCGGGGCCGGTTCGTCCGACCAGCGATTCTTCTGGCCGCGATCAACCGGCGAGACAGCGCACGGCCATGTCGCGCAGCACCGCCTCGGCCTCGTGCGGGCGCCCGATCAGCTCCTCGAACGCGCGGAGAAATTCCTGCTGGTTGTCGATCAGGCGGCGCAACGGCGGAAGTTTCGCGCCGCTCACGAGCTTGCCGGCATACCATTGGTTCTGCGTGAAGAAATTGAACGAGCTCTTCTCCGTGTCGCCGCCGAAGTGCCGCGCGTAGTGGCCCTGCGCGCGGGCCCACGCCGCCTTGTCGAAACCGTAGTTGCCCGGCGCCCGCAGCTCCCCGCTGTCGAGCAGCACGCGCGCCTGGAGGAGGATGCGGTTGCGGTTCTGCAGCGCGGTGATGACCGGCCGCGCGTCGCCCCCGGCGAAGAAATGCCGCTGCAACTCGCGCAGCGTGCCGGGCAGGTCGCCCGCGAAGAACCGGTCGGCCGCGGCGAAGAAATCGCCCTCGGCAAAATTCGGCGTCAGCTCCTCCACCAGCGCCTCCGTGATCGCGGCCCCCTCGCCCGCGTGCGTCGCGAGCTTGCGCGTCTCCTCCGTCAGCAGCCGGGTGTTCGCGCCGATTTTCTGGAGCAGCAGCTCGGCCGCACCCTCGCCAAACGTCGCCCCCCACTCGCGCGCCTCGCTTTGCACGACGTTCGCGAGGGTCTCGCCCGCCGCCTCGCCGTCGCCGCCCACGAGCGTGAAATCCGCGTGCGCCTCGCACCATTTCGGGAAACTCCGGCGCCGGTCCACCGGCGCGGCGGTGATGACCACGGCCACGTCGTCCGCGTTCACCGTGGCGAGCAATTCCTGCAACGCCTCGACTTGCTGCAACGTGCCGTCGGCGCGGCCGGTGACGGTGTCAGCGAGAAAATTCACGTCCTTGAACCACACGACGCGCTTGCCGCCGAACAGCGCGACCGTCTGCACGGCGTCGCGGAAACGGTTCATCGCCTTCTCGACTTCGTCGACGTTGTTGGCGAAGCCGCTGACGATCTCGCGTGCGAAGTCGTCGGCCTGCGCATCGGTCGCGAGGGTCTCGAAGAACTCCTTGCCCACCCGGTTGACGAGAAAATCGTCCGGGCCGCAGGCGAAGATGAACTGTTTGGGGGCGGCGGGCATCGGGCCGCCAGCACACACGACCCGCGCAGCCGGCGCACGAAAAATCTGCGGCGGCGGACACGAGTGAATAAAACGGGGCTTCAAGACCGACAGGACCGACACCACAAACTAAGTCGGCTCGCTCTACGACCGAGTGCGGCAATGCGCGGTAAGCGAAGCCGGAGGGCGGCCCGTTTCGGGCCGGTTGAGCGGAGGCCCGTCGAACGGCGAGCCGAGACAACGGGCCGCAACCACCGCCGGCCCGCTCCCGCCTTGCTCCGCGCTGCGTCCGATGATTCAGTGCGACCGTGCCTCCCAGCCCACGCCATCTGCCCCGGCCGACCGGCTCGCCGCAGCAAACGGCTTGTCACGAGTCACGTCGCGCCACCGTTTTCGCCCTCGAATTTCCAGAAAACCCCAAGCCCCAAAGCCTGACCCATCCGCTTCCCACGGCCGGTTTGGTAGAGTCAAGTCACGACCCTTTTTTTCCTTTTTTTCCAGCCACTTTTTTCCCGCTTTTTTCCCGTCCTTTCTTTCGCCCCGCAGACTCAGCAACTGCTATGTTGCGTCAAATTGCTAGCGTAGATATCGTGCACGCATGCAAACCTACCGGGCAGTAATGCTGCAAGGGCGAGGTGGTCTTGAAAAACTGGAAGAGGTGGCGTTGCCGCTATCCGAACCCGGAGCAGGCCATCTGCGAGTGAAGGTGCTGGCCGCCGGTGCCGGCAGCACGGACATCATCATGCGCATCGGGAAATACATCTATGCGCCGCCCTGGCCGTTTGTGCCGGGCTATGAGGCGGTGGGCACGGTTGATGCCGTTGGGGACGGTATCACTGCCTTCAAGGTTGGTGACCGGACGGCCGCGTTGACTGTGCACGGCTCGTTCGCGGAGTATCTAACGCGCAGCGCGGATGACTTTGTTCCGGTTCCTGACGGAGTCGCCGACGCCGAGGCCGTGGCTCTCATTCTCAATTACGTGACCGCCTACCAGATGATCCACCGCAATGCAAAAATGCAGCCCGGCCAGACGGCACTGGTCACCGGCGCGAATGGTGGCGTTGGGACAGCGCTCTTAGAGTTGCTGAGTCTGCATGGCGTCCGTGCGCTGGGCGCATGCTCTGAGAAACATTTCGAACATGTCCGTGCGCTGGGCGGAGAGCCCATTCCGTCCCGTGGCGAGCCGCTCGATCAGACTGTGCGAAGATTGCTTCCTTCGGGGGTGGATGCAGCATTTGATATTGTGGGCGGCGCGGGCGCCGGAGAGTGCATTCGAGCGACACGGCACGGTGGGGCGGTGGTGGGTTATGGGTTCATGGGAACCATCGTGAACGGGAAGACCAGCCTGTGGCTGACGCTGCGCGGGTTTGCCACGTTGCTCGTTGGAGCACGGCTTGTGGGAAGACGCGGCAGTTTCTACGGCATCACGGCGCTCTATCGAAAAAACAAGCGGCCAATAAAGGACGACCTTGCCAAGCTGTTCACGCTGTTGAAGGAAGCCAAATTGAAGCCAGTGATTGCGCACCGACTACCGTTGCTCGCGGTGCGGCGTTCGCAGGAACTGCTGCTAGAGGGCGGTGTGACGGGAAAGGTTGTGCTGCTGCGTGAACTGGGCTTGTCGTGACCGGAAAAATTCAGCCCGTGGATAACCGCAAGCATCTCGAAACCTCTGGCCCTTTTGCGGGCCTATGGGGCCAGAAAAAAGCGCGGGCGCAGAAAAAAGGGTCGTGACTTGACTCTTGACGAGCCGGCCAGCCAGCGGTGGGACAACCAGAGAGGGTCGGGCCAAGCCGAAGGGGTCAGGGTTTGGGGTTGATGGTGGGAGCTGAGCCGGTTTTCCAGCCGGAGTCATGCCGCGCAAGCTGAGACTGGAATCGGCGGGTGGAATTTACCACGTGATCAACCGGGGCAATTACCGGGCGGATCTTTTCCGGTCGGAAAAGACGAAGGCGGCGTTTTTGAACTGCCTGGACGAGGCGTGCGCGAAGACGGGTTGGCGGGTGCATGCGTGGTGCCTGATGTCGAACCACGATCATCTGGCAGCGGAGACGCCGCGGGCGAACCTGGTGGAGGGCATGCGGTGGTTGCAGGGCACGTTCGCGACGCGGTTCAACCGGGCAGCGGCAGGAACGGGGACATCTGTTCCAAGGGCGCGACAAGAGCCTGGATGTCGACCCGGCGGGAGGGCTGGGGCCGTTGTGCCATTACATCCATCTCAATCCGGTGCAGGCGCGGGTGCGGCCGGTCGAGGCGTTGCCGGAGTGGCGGTGGTCGAGCGTGCGGTGGCTGGTGTCGCCGAAGCCGCGGCCGGCATGGTATGAGCCGGCGGCGGCGCTCGACCACGCGCGGGCGGCTTGCGCGACACCCCGGCGGGACGGAAGAAATATTTAGAATACCTCGCGTGGCTGGCGGAGGACGAGCCGGCGCGGAAGGCGCAGAAATTTGCCGGAATGTCCAAGGGCTGGCTGATCGGCACCCACGAGTTTACCAAAGCGATGGTGCGCGAGCATGGGCACGCGGCGCGGCGCGGCGGGCAATTGGCGGGAGAGACGCGCGCAGCACAGGAGGCCGTGTGGCAAGAGACCTTGCAGGAGCTGTTGCGGAAGCGGAAGAAAACTGCGGCCGATGTCGCCGCGGAAGGCAAGTCGGTGGAGTGGAAGCTGGCGCTCGCGGCCGCCCTGAAGGAGCGGACGACGGCGACGAACCGATGGCTGGGAGCGGCGTTGTGTATGGGCAATTTCCACGAAGTCAGCCGCAAGGTGGCGGCGTGGCCGCGCAAACCCGATCTGGGGTTCGCGAGAAAGTTGGCCACAACCTGACCCGGTCGATTCTTTCCGTCTCTATCCGCTCAGTTCCGCATCGTCACCGTCGCGGCCTGGTGGGCTTCCTTGACGACTTCGCGGCGCAGCCAGTCGATGGCGGCGGTCACGGCGCGTTCTTTCACGGCGCAGCGCGGGCCGGGGTAGGTCAGTTTTTTCGACCAGTCGCCGCCGGGAGCGTGCAACCCGAGATAGATCGTGCCGACGGGATTCTCTCCCGCGCCGCCGGCCGGGCCGGCGAAACCGGTGACGGCGAGGCCGAAGTCCGCGCCGAGCTGCTCGGCCACGCCGCACGCCATCGCCACCGCGCACTCGGCGCTCACCGCGCCGTGTTGCGAGAGCAGGCACTCGGGGCAGTCGAGGAGGAGCATCTTCGCGTCGTTGCTGTAGCTGACGACGTCCACCTGCCCGGGATGCGCGCAATACGCGACGCCGAGCCCGGGGTAGCGGTCGAAGACGGGTTGGAATTTCGTCTCGAGGGCCGACTCGCCCACGCCGGCGGTGCAGAGCTGGAGGTAAGCCTCGCGGCAGGTGAGCAGCTCGAGCCGGGTGAGACGCGGCATGACGGTGTCGGTGAACATCGGCTGCAGCTCGTTCGGCGGGCCCGGCAGCATCACGAGCACCTTGCCGTCCTGCTCGACCCAGAGGCCGGGCGCCGTGCCGTTCGGGTTGGGCAGGGCCTCGCCGCGCTCGAAGCGGTAGGCTTGCTTGAGATTGTTGGGCGTCATCTTCCGGTTGAACTGCGCAAAGCGCGCCTCGATGTGGGCGACGATGCCGGGTTCCAGCACGAGCGGTTGCCCGAGCACCTCGGCCAACACCTCGCGGGTGCGGTCGTCGCAGGTCGGCCCGAGTCCGCCGGTCGTGATGACCACGTCCGCGCGCGCCCAGCTCTCGCGAAACTGCGCCGCGATGGCGTCGGCGTCGTCGGTGATGGTGATGTTGCGCTGGAGCAAAATCCCGCGCCGGCCGAGCTGCGCGCCGATGAACGTCAGGTGGCTGTTGGGCGTCAGGCCCAGCAGCAGCTCGTCGCCGAGCGTGATGAGTTCATAGCGGGCGGTGCGTTTCGGAAGAGGCGATTCGGAGTTGGCCATGCGGGGTGCGAGTGCGCAACCTACCTTGTTTTTCCCAAAATGCCAGCCGCCTCACATCCGGGCTGTCTGGCCGCCAAGAGGCACCAGAATCCACCAAACCAATCCCGTGAAATTCGCCCACTTCAACCAGCTTTGCGATCTGGTCCGCGAAACCAGTTTCGCGATCCGCCGCGGTCTACGTCACGGCCATCCGGAGAAGACCTACGAAAACGCTTTGGCGCCCCGTCTGCGCAAGCAGGGGCTGATCGTCCGGCCGCAGCCTCCGCTCCAGGTTTCGGACGAAGACGGCACGTTGCCCGGCGATTTCTCTGCCGATCTCTTCGGCGAAGACTCGTTGATGGTAGCGTTGAAAGCCGTGCGAGCCGTGGTTGACGAACATGTCGCACAACTGCTGGGCTATCTTCGCTCCAGCAGGCAGGAAACCGGCTTGTTGCGCAGTTTTGGCGCGCCGCGCCTGCCCGTGAAAAAATATCTGATGACCGATTCGGTCGCCTGATTTTTCGTGTCTTCTTGCGCCTTTTTGTGGCCACCCATTTCCCCGCTCTAAAGGCCAAAGTCCGCGCTCTGCCGGACACGCCCGGCGTTTATCTGATGAAGGACCGCCTCGGCCGCATCATCTACGTCGGCAAAGCCAAGAGCCTGAAGAAACGCGTCGCCTCGTATTTCCAGGCCGGGCGCGCGCGCGCCCTGCGCCAGCAGCCGAAAATCCGCACGCTGATCGAGATGGTCACCGACTTCGACATCCTCGAGGTGAAGTCGGAGCCCGAGGCGCTGCTCCTCGAGGGCAAGCTGATCAAACAGTGGCGCCCGAAATACAACACCGACTTCACCGACGACAAACGCTTCCTCCTCGTCCGCGTGGACTCCGCGTCCGAGCTCCCGCGCTTCGCGCTCACCCGCCTGAAGAAAGACGACCGCTCGCGCTACTTCGGGCCCTTCGCCCACTCCGGCCTGCTCCGCAAAACCCTCGCGCAAATGCGCAAGCAGTTCGGCATTCTCCTCGCCGACACGCACCCGACCAAGCTGCCCGACGGCCGCTACCGGCTCTACGACGACGCGCGCGCCGAGATCTACGGCCAGGTCAACGAAGTCACGCCCGCCGACTACCGCGGGCGCGTCGACGCCGCGTGCGAATTCCTCGAGGGCAAGAGCCGCGAGTGGCTCGCCTCGCTCCGCGCCGAGATGCTCGCCCGCTCCGCCAAGCAGGAATTCGAGAAAGCCGCCGAGCTGCGCGACGTCGTGCTCGCGCTCGAACGCACCCTCGCCCGCACGCGCAAGTTCACCCGCGATTTCACGCAGCTCCGCCCCACCGACGCCGCGCTGCGCGCGCTGCAGGAAGCCCTCGGCCTCGACGCCCCGCCGGCACACATGGAGTGCTTCGACATCTCGCACATCTCCGGCACCTTCGTCGTCGCCTCGATGGTCCGCTTCACCGACGGCCGGCCCGACAAGGACCAGTATCGCCGCTTCTCGATCAAGAGCTTCGTCGGCAACGACGACTTCCGCGCGATGGAGGAAGTCGTGGCGCGCCGTTACCGCCGGCTCATCGCCGAGCAAAAACAATTTCCCGACCTCGTCGTCATCGACGGCGGCCGCGGCCAGGTGTCCGCCGCACTCAAGGCCTTCGTCGGGCTCGACTGCATGCCGCCGCCGCTCATCGGTCTCGCGAAGAAAGCCGAGACGATCATCTTCCCCGACGCGCGCGAGCCGCTCAACCTCAAGCTCGACGATCCCGGCCTCAACCTCCTCCAGCGCCTGCGCGACGAGGCCCACCGCTTCGCCAACACCTACAACGCCGATCTCCAGTCGCGCAAAATCAGGGAGAGCATCCTCGACGACTTCCCCGGCCTCGGCGCTAAGCGCCGCGCCGCCCTCCTCGCCCATTTCGGCAGCATCGAAAAACTCCGCGCCGCCACCGCCGAGCAAATCGCCGAAGTCCCCGGCTTCGGCGACAAGCTGGCGGCGGAACTGCACGCGTTTCTGCGCGCGCAGTGAACGGGGTTTCCCCCAATGACGAACCCTCTGCCGCAGATCGCTTGCCGATGATGAGCGTCGCGGAGCTGCAAAAACGGATCACCCGGCTGACTCCCCTCAAACGACGGGCGCTCGCCAAGTAGGCCTTGTTCCTCGAGCGCCTAGATTCTCCCGCTCGCCGACAGCCCGAAAAAGCAAACCCCGCTGCATTGCAAAAACTGTAGGAGCGGCTTTACGCCGCGATCTGAGCGAACAATCGCGGCGTGAATCCGCTTCTACCCCGACCAAGCCGAAGCGAGGATTCGCGCGTCGGCCGCCAACGGAAGCCAGCGGCCTTTCGCGAACGAGCCGACTGCTATCGAGACTCGCATTTCGGCCGACCGGGGCCGGTCTATTTCTCGGGGCGCGCCCGCGTCCCGCGTGCTGGTGCCGACGTCTCGCCGGCACCTCCGAGAATCCTCAGCGAGGAGCAGGCACGCCCCGGACCTTTCCCGACTCAGCAACGGCAAAGCTAACTTCGCGGCATCGGGCCCACGGCGATCTCACTTTGAAACCGCGCGCAACGGCGGGTGCGGCATCACTTCCTCAATCGCGTGATCATCTCCAGCGCCCGGTCGGGCAGCGCCCATTTCAGGAAGAGGAAAATTTTGGCGTGGAACGGCGCGGCGTAGCGCGGCGCAGGATTGTCGCTCGCGAGCGCGTGCTCGACGAGCACGGCGATGTCGTCGGACGTGCCGGCGATGCGGCGGAGTCTCTCGTAGCCAGCGCGAAAGCCGGTCAGAAACGGCGCATAGGGCCCCGCGTGGTCGGTGATGGGGTCCGAGATTTTCGCGGCCGCCTCGACGAACTCGGTGAGGATGAAGCCGGGCCGGATCAGCGTCACGCGCACGCCGAAGGGTTTCAGTTCGCCGCGCAGTCCGTCGCTGATGGCCTCAAGCGCGTGTTTGGTGGAGTCGTAGATGCTCGACATCGGCCGCGCGATGCGGCCGGCGACGGAGCCGATGTTGACAATGCAACCGCTGCCCCGCTCGCGCATCGCCGGCAGCACGAGCTGCGTCAGCGCGATGAGGGAAAATAGATTGGTCTCGAAGTTTTGGCGGATGAGATCGACCGGCACCAGCTCGACCGGGCCGCGCGTGCCGTAGCCGGCGTTGTTCACGAGGCCGTCGATGCGGCCGAATTTCGCGAGCGTGGCGGCGACGAGCCGGCGGCGGTCGGTGTCGCTCGTCACGTCGCCCGCCACAGCGAGGACGCGCTCACCGCTCGGGTCGAGTTCGCGCGCGATGGCGGCGAGGCGCACCGGACGGCGCGCGGAGATGACGACCTTTGCCCCGCCGCGGACGAGCCGGCGCGCGGTCTCCTCGCCGATCCCCGACGAGGCACCCGTGATGACGACGACCTGACCGGCGAGAGTTGGCATGGGCTTACCCATAGTCAGGCGGGGAAGATTGAACAGAATTTTTGAGGCGGCTTTTCGCCGCAATCCGTCCATCCTGCCCTAAGTTTGTTTCGCCCGGAACGTCCTCAGCTCAACCCAGTCCGACAATTGCCATGAAACTACGCCGCCTGTTCGTCCTTCTCGCTGTGCTCCCGTTCGCGCTCCACGCCGCGTCAGTCGAGTCGCGCATCACCGCCGTCACGGTTTACCCGGATCGCGCCGTCGTCACCCGCACTGCCACGGCGGAGTTGACCGGTGGCAACGCCGAGATCGTGTTCGCCAACCTGCCCGAGGCGCTCAACGACCAGTCGCTCCAAGTCAGCGGCCGCGGCACGGCGCAGGCGACGATCCTCGACGTGAGCGCGAAGCAAACCTACGTGGACTTCACCCCCAACGCCCGGGTGAAGGAACTCGAAGACCAGTTGAAGGCGCTCCAGCAGCAGGTGCGCGGCCTCGACGACCGTGGCGGCGTGCTCGACGCGCAGACCACCATGCTCGCCCGGATGGAAGGCGCGCTCTTCGCCCCGCCGGCCAAGGATGTGCCCCGCGCCGACCTCAACCAGTTCACCGCCGCGCTGACTTACCTCACTGAGCAGAAGTCCAAAATCAGTGCCGAGCGGACCTCGCTCGACGCACAGCGCGAGGAGTTGCAGACCAAGATCGCCACCGTGCAGAGCCAGCTCAACGAACTGCGCGGCGCGGGCGGCCGCGGCTACAAGACCGTCACCGTGCGCGTCGCCGCCGCGCAAGCCGGCAATCTCGAAGTCGCGCTCTCCTACGCCGTGCCCGGGGCCTCGTGGTCGCCCAGCTATGACGCCCGCGTGCTCAGCACCGAGCGCGCCGTGGCGCTCGGCTACTTCGGCATTGTGCGCCAAAATACCGGCGAGGAGTGGAAGGACGTCGCGCTCACGCTCTCGACCGCGCGCCCCGGCCTCGGCGGCGCCGCACCGGCGATCTCTCCTTGGCAGTTGGATGTGTTTCTGCCGGTGGCCTACCAGAGGACACAAACTGACAAGTTCGCCGTTTCCGACGGCGCGGCCCGGGCAAAAGCGAGAGAGGACATGGTGCAGCTCGAAAAATTCGCTGTCACCGGATCGGCCATGCCGACGGCGATGGCACCTGAATTAGTCGAACGCGACGCCGACGTTGCCCAAGCCACCCTCGAGTCCGGTGCGACGAGCGCGTCGTTCAAGATCGCCACGACCGCCTCGGTGCCGAGCGACAACTCGCCGCAGAAAGTTCCGATCACGACGGCGAAGCTCGCCGCCAATCTTGAATACCTGACGGTGCCGAAGCGCGTCGCGACGGCCTACCTGACCGCCAAAGTCGTCAACTCCTCCGACTTTCCGCTGCTCGCCGGCGCGATGAACGTGTTCCTCGACGGCACCTTCGTCGCCACCAGCAAACTCCGCACCGTGATGCCCGGCGAGAAATTCGACCTCGCGCTCGGGGCCGACGAGGGCATCAGCGTGAAGCACAAGCGCGTGCAGAAATTCACCGAGGACACCGGCCTGACCAACTCCGGCAAACGCGTCACCTACGAGTATCTCATCACGATCCAGAACAACAAAAAGACCGCCGAGCGGGTGATCGTGGTCGATCAGGTGCCGCTTTCGCGCAACGAGAAGGTGGTCGTGAAGCAGCTCGCGCCCGACGCCAAGGACGTGAAGCCCACCGACGAAGGCGCGCTCAAGTGGACGCTCGACCTCAAGCCCGGCGAGAAGCGCGAGCTGACGGTGAAGTTCGCCATCGAATACGCCAACGACGTGAACGTGACCGGCCTGGAGTAAAGATCCCCGGAGCAGGCTCCGGGGCATTCCAGAAACCCGTCC
>JACQFT010000079.1 GCA_016199925.1 Opitutia bacterium
CACGAGTGGCAGCGCGCGCACCTCGGCGCGCCGCGCTCGATCACACCCGGCTCGCGCATGCCGTCGTATGCGCACTTGTTCGCGGGCGACGGCGCGCGCGGCGAAACGCTTTTGGCTTTTCTCGATTCACTCGGCGGCGAAACCATCGTCGAACATCAGGAAGCGGCGAACGCGTGGCGCCCCGTCGCCACGGCGCAAGTGGCGGATGCCGCCGCGCAACGCCGGCTCTTCGCGCAATGGTGCGCAGGTTGCCACGGCGAGAGCGGGCGCGGCGACGGACCGGTCGCCGCGCAGTTGGCCAACCAACCACGCGATCTCACGCGCGACGCGTGGCGCTTCGTGCCCGCGGGCGCCGACGAGACACTCGCGCTGGCCCGTGTCATCAAGTTCGGCGTGCCCGGCACGGCGATGGCTGGCCGCGAATACTTGCCGGATGAAGTGGTGTTGTCTTTGGCGGCCTATTTGCAGACGCTGCGGAAAATTTCCAACACCACCGCGCCCCATTGAATACTCCTGACGCTTCCCCGCGCCGACTCGACTCCTGGCTCAGCCGCCGCCACGGCGGGTTGCTGATTTTCTTCGCCGTCTTTTTCGGCCTCTCGTTCCTGACGCGCGTCGCGCTGCTCGTGAAGGCGTCGCACGACGTCACGTGGAATCCGAGTCTGCTCGCCGCGTTCGGGTGGGGCGCGGCCTACGATCTCGGCGCCGCGGCGTTCGCGTCGCTCCCGCTCGCGGTGTTGCTGACGTTTCTGCCGGCGAACTTCTTTCAGCGCCGCTGGGCGCGCGTGCTCGCCGGAGTGTTCGGTTTCGGCACGATCTATTTGCTGCTGTTCAACGCCGTTTCGGAGTGGACGTTTTGGGACGAGTTCGGCGTGCGCTTCAACTTCATCGCGGTGGACTACCTCGTCTACACGAAGGAAGTCATCGGCAACATCCGCGAGTCCTACAACCTGCCGGCGATCCTCGCGAGCGTGGCCGCCGGCGCGGCGCTGCTGACGTGCGCGGTCGCGCGCAGCGGGCTGCCGGCGCGCTGGTTGGCGGCGGAGCCCGAGACGCTCCGCGCGCGGCTCACGCGCGGCGCCCTTTGGTTTGCCGCCGCGCTGGCGATCGGCGCCGTGCTCGACTCCGGCTGGCTGCCGGGTTTCAAGAACGCGTTTAACCGCGAACTCGGCAAGAACGGGCTCTGGTCGCTGTTCGCCGCCTTCAAGAACAACCAGCTCGAATACGACCGGTTCTACCCGACGATCGGCGACGACGAGGCTTTTCGCGTCCTCCACCGCGAACTCGCCCGCGACGGCAGCCGCCCGCTGACGGACAACTTGCGCGACACGCTGCGCTACGTGCGCCACGACGGCGGGGAGCAGACGCCCAACGTCATCCAGATCACGGTCGAGAGCCTGAGCGCGGAGTTCCTCGGCCACTTCGACCCCGCGTCGCGCCTCACCCCGGAGCTCGATGCGCTCGCGGCGAAGAGTCTCGTGTTCGAGAATTTTTATGCGACCGGCACGCGCACCGACCGCGGCATGGAGGCGCTCACCCTCGCCGTGCCGCCGACGCCGGGCCGCTCCATCGTGAAGCGGCCGAAGAACGAGCGGATGTTCACCCTCGGCTCGGTCTTCCGCGCGCGGGGCTACGACACGGCGTTCATCTACGGCGGCTTCGGCTACTTCGACAACATGAACTATTTTTTCGGCGAAAACGGCTACCGCGTGATCGACCGCAACGTCGTGGCCGCGGCCGACATCACCTTCGCCAACGTCTGGGGCGCGTGCGACGAGGACCTCTTCGCCTGGACGATGCGCGAGGCCGACCAGGCCGCGGCGGCCGGGAAGCTGTTCCACTATTTCGTGATGACGACGTCGAACCACCGGCCGTTCACCTTTCCGGCCGGCCGCATCGATCTGCCGTCGAAGACCTCGGGGCGCGCGGGCGCCGTCAAATACACCGACTACGCCATCGGCAAATTCCTCCGCGAGGCCGCGGGCAAACCGTGGTTCAAGCACACCGTCTTCGTGATCGTGGCCGACCACTGCGCCGGCAGCGCGGGCAAGACGGAGTTGCCGGTGCAGAATTACCACATTCCGCTCCTGATCTACGCGCCGGGCGGGCACATCGCGCCCGGCCAGATCCGGACGCTGACGAGCCAGGTGGATTTCGCGCCGACGCTGCTCGGGTTGCTCAACTGGAGTTACCCGTCGCGCTTTTTCGGCCGCGATGTCCGCCAGACCGACCCGCGGCACGCGCGGATTCTCCTCGGCAACTACCAGAAGCTCGGCTTCCTCAACGACGACGACCTCGTGGTGCTCAAACCCGTCAAGCAGCAGGCCCAATACCTCTACGACAAAGCCAGCTTCGCGATGCGCGAGGAGCCCGTGGACCCGGCGCTGCTCGAGCTGGCGATCAGCTACTATCAAACCGCCAGCTATCTCTACCAGCACCGGCTCTACCGCGCGCTGACGCCGGAAGAGTTCGCGAAGCTCTCGGCGCAGGGCGCGGCCGCGACGGCGAAGCCGTAGCCATAGCCATTGCCGTAGCCGCATTCAGCCTAAATTCCGCAGTTGAAACGCGGAGATCGCGGAGGACGCGGAGCAGAAAGAGAGAGGATCCTTCACTCGAAAGGCTCACCTGCCGAGTGAGGGGACTCGGGACGAAAAAGCCGGGCACGGTTCCGGCCCGGGCGAGATCTTGGCTTTTTAAGGGCCGGCCGTCTCGACCTTGAAACGCGGAGGGTGCGGAGGGCGCGGAGAAATGCCTCGGTCGCTCCGCGTTGGCCTTCGCGCCGGAGCGGGCAAGCCGTGTCAAAGTTGGTTTCGCGCCCAGTGATCTTTCTCTTTCCTCTTTCTCTTAATCTTTCTCTCTGGCCGACAAACCCTGACGAAAGTGGAAGAGGAAAGATTGGCAGAACGGCTTTGACACTGTCCGGGCCGAAGCGGGCAAGCCGCGATTCCGCGCTTCGCTCGGGACGGCAATTCTGTTTTCGTCGCCGCCATGAGGCCGGACCAGACATCGCGCACCGTCCCGCGACAACGCCTCGCCGGCGCGGCGCCGGCGGAGAGTGCGCCGGACGCCGTCGCGACCGAGGAGCCGCTGGAGCTGAAGGTTGCCGGGCGCAGCCTCGCGGTCGTCATGCGCACGCCGGGGCACGACCGCGAACTCGCGGCGGGGTTTCTCTGGACGGAGGGCATCCTCCGCGCGCGCGACGAGGTGGTGGACCTGACTCATTGTGGCGGCGCCGACGGCCAGCCGCAGGAGAACGTGCTCAACGTCGTGCTCGCGCCGGGCAAGACGGTGGACTGGGAGCGGTTGCAGCGGCACACGTTCGCGTCGTCGAGCTGCGGGCTGTGCGGTAAGGTGACGATCGATGCCGTGCGGCAGCAGTTCGCGCCGTTGCGCGCGCCGCTCGTGCCGAAGCGCGCTGTGCTCTACGCGTTGCCCGACAAGTTGCGCGCGGCGCAGAAAACTTTTGCGACGACGGGCGGGTTGCACGCCAGCGCGCTCTTCACGCCGGCGGGCGAACTCCTCGTAGTGCGCGAGGATGTCGGCCGGCACAACGCGCTCGACAAGGCGGTGGGGTGGGCGTTTTTCGCGGAGCGGCTGCCGCTGTCGCAGTGCGTGCTGGTGGTGAGCGGGCGGGTGTCGTTTGAGCTCATGCAGAAGGCGCTCGCGGCGGGGATTCCGGCGGTCGCGGCGATCTCGGCGCCGACGAGTCTGGCGGTGGAGTTTGCGCAGGAGAGCGGGCAGACGCTCGTGGGTTTCCTGCGCGGCGAAAAAATGAACGTTTACGCGGGTCGCGTGGAGTGAGCGAATGGTCCGGCAGAGCGAAGCCTCCGGCAGAGCGAAGCCTCCGGCAGAGCCGGCGCAAGAACGGCGGGCGGGCGAACCTCGCGGCTTGCCGGTTTGGTATCGTCGGGGTGAGCCAGCGCGCTGGCGCGCGCCAAACCGCGCGCGAGCGCGCTGACCCACGGGAGAGCCGTTCGCGCGAACAAACCGGAAGCCCCGGGGCGAACCTTGGTTGGCGCGAAATTGTGTCGCCGCCGGCGCGAAACCCCCCGCAGCATGGAAACGAAACCGCGCCGCCCGTGTCCCTACGCTCCGTGCCTCCCATCTCCTTTCCCAGAATCTGCCTGTTCGCCGCCGTGCTGGCGGGTTTGCTCGCGCCCGGGGTGCGCGCCGAGACCCTGGCGGAGAAGACGCTGAAGGACGTGGTGCAGCGGCAGCGCGATATTTTCGCCAAGGCCGAGGCGGAGGGCGACGACCTCGACGAGGCGCGGTTGAAGGGCGAGGTGCAGAGTCTGGTGAGCAGCTACGACGTGCTGATCCAGAAAAACCCGGAGTTCGCGCCGGCCTATGTCGCCTACGGGCTGCTGCTCGGGCGCATCGGCATGACGAAGGAGGCGGTGGCGATTCTGCTCAAGGCCAACAAACTCGACCCCGACCTCGCCGTCGTGAAGAACCAAATCGCGAAGCATCTGGCCGAGGACGGCAAGCCCCTCGAGGCGCTGCCGTGGATCATGGCGGCGATCGATCTCGAGCCGAAGGAGCCGCTCTACCACTACCAGCTCGGCACGCTGCTGCACGTGGCGCGCGAGGATTTCCTGCGGTCGGGCGACTTTACGCGCGCCGCGCTCGACCGGGCGATGCTGCAGGCGTTCCAGCGCGCGGCCGACGATGCGCCGGGCAACATGGCCTACGCCTACCGCCATGCCGAGGCTTACTACGATCTGCAGGAGCCGAAATGGGACGAGGCTTTCGCCGCGTGGCAGCAGCTTGAGCACCGCGCCTCGGCCGGGCTCGAGCGCCAGACGATCCAACTGCACGAGGCGAAGGTGCGGTTCGAGCAGAAAAGGCCCGGCGAGGCGCGCGCGCTCCTCGACGGCGTGACCGACCTGCGCCTGACCGCGCAGAAGCAAAAACTGCTCGACGAGTTCGCGAAAGGAGCGGCGGCGAAATGAGCCGTCCCCGGAGCAAGCGCCGGGGTGTTTGACCCGCCGGGAAGCATTTTATCCATGAACCTCGACCTCGCGACGATCCGCAGCGGCCTGCTGTTTTTCATCATCCTCGTGTGCAGCCTGTGCATCCACGAATGGGCGCACGCGTTCGTGGCGGACCGGCTCGGCGACGACACGCCGCGCCGGCAGGGCCGGGTGACGTTGAATCCGCTCGCGCACCTGGACCTCTACGGCACGGTGATTTTCCCACTCGTGTGCATCTTTCTCCTCGGCGGCGGCTTCCTCTTCGGCTGGGGCCGGCCGGTGCTGATCAACAGCCGCAATTTCAAGCATCGCCGGCGCGACGACACGCTCGTGACGCTCGCAGGGCCGGGGTCGAACCTCCTGCTGGCGCTGCTCGCGGCCGTGGTGGGCGGGCTGGTTTTCAAGAGCGACCCGCGCACGAGCGAAATTTTCATGCTGATCATCAGGCTGAACGTGACGCTGGCGGTGTTCAACCTGATCCCGCTGCCGCCGCTCGACGGCGGGCAGGTGCTCCGGCACGCGGTCAACATGAGCGACGAGACCTTTCTCAGAATCTCGCAGTGGAGTTTCCTCGTGCTACTCGTCGCGATCTGGCTGCCGCCCGTGCGCTGGGTGATCACCACGGTGATGGCGCTCGTGGCCGCGCCGTTGGTGGCGCTGTATCAGATGCTGGCAAGGTGAGGAGAACTGGTAGGGCGAACCCTCTGGGTGAGCCGTTCATCACCAAGACGCGGCTCAGCGGGACGCTTCGCCCCACCAGCAGCGAAACGAGGCTCGACGCTCCGGCACGAAAAGCGGAGAAAGGTGGGGCATGGGTTTGCTCAACCGACTTGAACGCCTCTTCGGCCGCTTCGCGGTGCCGAATCTTTCGCTCTACCTCGTGGTCGGACAGGTCGCGGTTTGGGGGCTGGCGTTGCTGGGCGGGTTCGACGTCGAGCGGCTCAAGCTCCTCCCGGAGGCCGTGCGCGCCGGCGAAGGGTGGCGGTTGTTCACGTTCCTGCTGGTGCCGCCGAATTCCAGTCCGCTCTTCATCGCGTTCGCCTGGTATATGTTTTTTCTGATGGGCGGCGCGCTCGAGGAATACTGGGGCGAGTTCCGCTACAGCGCGTTCCTCTTCACCGGCTGGCTGCTGACGGTGGCGGCGGCGTTCCTCGTGCCGGGCTACTACGCGAGCAACCTGTTCCTCGCGGGCAGTGTGTTCCTGGCGTTCGCGTTTTTGAATCCGGATTTCGAGCTGCTGATATTTTTCCTCCTCCCGGTGAAGATCAAGTGGCTGGCGCTGCTCCAGTGGCTGTTCTACGGCTTCACGCTCGCGACGGGCCACTGGTCGGCCCGGCTCGGCGTGCTGGCGGCGGTCGGCAACTTCCTGCTCTTTTTCGGCCGCGACATCGTGCAACTGATGAAGACCGGCCGGCGCCGGATGGAAACGCAGGCCCGCCGCCGCAGCGAGCTGAAGGCCGAGCCGGAGTTCCGCCACCGCTGCCACGTGTGCGGCAAGACCAACGTCACGCACCCGCTGATGGATTTCCGCTACTGCTCCAAGTGCGCCGGCGACGAGTGCTATTGCCAGGAGCATATCTTCCACCACGAACACGTGAAGGCGCCGGCCGGTGCGAAGAAGTAATCTCCCGATGCCCACGAAACCCCTCACCCTCGGCGACTGGCTGAAAAAAGCCGAGCGACTCTACGCGCGGCACCGCGTCGCGCTCGGGCAGGTGGCGACGACGGCGCACGACGAGGCGCTCTACCTGCTCCTGCACACGCTCCGCCTGCCGCTCGACAGCAGCAGCGGCGTGCTGCGCCGCAAACTCACGGCGGCGGAACACGCGCAACTGGCCGACGTGTTCCGCCGGCGCACCGGGGGCCGCGTGCCCGCCGCCTACCTGACGCGCGAGGCGTTCCTCGGCGCACACCGGTTCTATGTCGACGAGCGCGTGATTATCCCGCGCTCGTATTTCCTCGAGCTGCTGCCGGCCCAGGTTCCGCAGTGGCTGCCGCGCGGCCGGGCGGTGAAGCGCGTCGCCGATGTTTGCACGGGGTCGGGCTGTCTCGCCGTGCTGCTGGCGCAGCAATTTCCCGACGCCCGGGTCGACGCCGTCGAGCTGTCGCCGGCGGCGCTGTCGGTCGCCAAGTTCAATGTCGCGCAGCACCATCTCGCGAAGCGGATCAAGCTGTGGCATTCCGACGTGTTCGATGCGCTGCCGAAGGCGCGCTACGATGTGATCGTGTCCAATCCGCCCTATGTGCCGACGCGCGAGCTGCGCCGACTGCCGGCGGAGTTCAAGGCTGAGCCGAGGATGGCGCTCGACGGCGGCAGGGACGGGCTGGCCGTGATCCGGAAAATTTTGGTCCAGGCCCGTGAGCGGCTGCAGCCGCACGGGATCGTGGCGCTGGAAGTGGGCGGGCTGCGCGCGGCGATGGACAAAGCCTTCCCCGAGCTTGAGCTGCATTGGCTGCACACGGAGGACGGCGAGGATTGCGTCTGCGTGGTGCAAGCGCCGCGGTTGCGGAAGTGGAAAGGGTGAAGGGCAGCGGTCGCGGCGCGCGCGGGCGGGGGCGGCGGGGGCGGGGCGGCTGAGGGCGACGGCGGGCGACGGAAGGCGTTTTGTTTGACCACGGAATTGACGGATGGGGGCGGATCGAGTCGCGGATTCTCGGAATCCGTGGGGAAAAAGGCGGGCGGGCGCGGCGCGGCGCCAGGCGCGGAGCGCGGGTGCCCCGGCTCCGGGGCGGAAGCAGACAAGACGTCTTTGGCGAGACGCCGAAGACAGCACGCGGGACGCGTGCGCTCCTCGAGAAACAGACGCCGTGCGGCGCGGATTTCCCGCGGCCGGGATCGGGGATTGAACCTAGAAAACGCAGTTGAAACGCGGAGGGCGCGGAGAGCACAGAGGAGAGAACCCGGCTTTTTCGTCCCGAGTCCCCTCACTCGGCAGGTGAGCCTTTCGAGTGAAGGATCCTCTCTCTTTCTGCTCCGCGTCCTCCGCGATCTCCGCGTTTCAACTGCAGAATTTAGGTTGAATCCGTCTGCATCCGTGGAATCCGTGGGGAAAAAGGCGGGCGGGCGCGGCGCGGCGCCAGGCGCGGCGCGCGGGTGCCCGGTTCCGGGGCGGAAGTAGACAAGACGTCTTTGGCGAGACGCCAAAGACAGCACGCGGGACGCGTGCGCTCCCCGGGAAGCAGACGCCGCGCGGGGATCGCTCCCCGAGAAGCAGACGCCGCGCGGGGATCGCTCCCCGGGAAGCAGACGCCGTGCGGCGGTTGCGGCCCGGGAAGCAGAGGCGGCGGAGGGACTACTTGGCAGGCGCGGGCGCGTCGGCTTTGCGCACGGGGAGGCTGGCGGCTTGCCAGTCTTTGAAGCCGCCGGCGTTGGCGACTTTGCAGCCTTCGGCGGCGAGGGCGGCGGCGACGATGCCGGCGCGGTGGCCGGAGCGGCAGGCGAGGATGATCTCCTTGTCGCCGACACTGGCGAGGAAGTGTTTCCATTCGCCGGTCCGGCCGGCGTCGAATTCGCTTTTGGCGAGGAGGACGGCGGGCGCAGCGACGCCGGTCTCGGCCCATTCGTTGGCTTCGCGCACATCGACGAGGACGGCTTTGCCCTCGGCGACGAGCTTGGCGGCGTCGGCGGGTGCAATTTTGGCGACGTCGGCGGGAGTGATCTTGGCAACATCGGCGGCGAAGGCCGCGGACACGAACAGCGAGAGGGCAAAGAGGAGTCGTTTCATGGGGCTAATTTGAAGCGGGCGAGGCGGGTTTTTCGAGCGAAATCCGGATGAGGCCGCGCCACTGGTTGGAGGTGTAGCCGGTGGCCCGGTCTTCGGGGTAGCGCAGTTCGAGGACGGCCTGGACGTCGGGCGGGATCTGCTCCTTGTCGCCGTGGCAGGTGAGGCAACGGTTTGCGACGCCGATGGGTTTGTAGATGCGCCATTCGGTCGGGTGGGCGGAGCGGTCGACGCGTTGCACGAGCAGGTCGGGCAGCGCGAGACCCTCGTTCATGCGGTCGCTGAGGAGGTTGAGGGCGAGCTGATCGCCGTCGTCAGGGACGTTGGCGGGGTTGCGGACGCGGAGGCTGGTGCGCTTGAGGGCGGTCACGACCGGTTGGCCCGCGATGGCCTTGGGCGGGGTGTAGTGGCGGAGGTGGAGCAGATCGACGGCGGCGCCGGGTCGGTTCTGGGCGAGCACGCGGTTGACCTCGGCGACGAGCGAACCGCCGACGTGCTCGATGTTTTTGGCGCCGGTCTTCACGAGGTCGGCGACCGCGGGGTCGGTCGGTTCGATCCAGGTGAACGCGGCTGGCTCGGCGGCGGGGTCGGGGGGCGTTTCGGCGACGAGGACACCGACGAAGGGGAGGCATCCGAGAGCGAGCGCGGCAGAAAACAGGTTCAGTCCCGTCCCATAGCGTGCGGGCGTGGTGAGGCAACTGCTTGCGCGGGAGCGTGAGCAGGGGTGCGGCGGGAACGTGAGCGATTGATACTTTCTGGGTGGACAGGGCGTTTACGGGGCGGAGTTCACGCGGGCTGTCC
>JACQFT010000077.1 GCA_016199925.1 Opitutia bacterium
TCGTTTGGTTCGGTGGAATATCCAAGTGGCCAAAGGGCGTTGACTGTAAATCAATTCGGCTATGCCGTTCGTTGGTTCGACTCCAACTTCCACCACCATGCTTCGCTCCACAGGGAGCTAAGCATGGCGCAGCCATTAATTCAGTGTTGAGCGAAGCATGGTGCCCGGCGAAGCTGTAGGCGTAGACGGGCCGTCTTCCCATGTATTACGTCTATTTCCTCCGCAGTGAGAGTTCGCCCGGGCAGCGTTACGTCGGGTTTAGCGAGGATTTGAAGGCACGCTTGCGCGCCCATAACGCAGGCGGTAGTCCGCACACTAGTAAGTATCGCCCGTGGGTTTTGTCCGGCTACGTGGCGTTCCCGAACAAGCAAAGAGCGTTGGATTTCGAGCACTACCTGAAGTCACATTCTGGAAAGGCGTTTGCCACCAAACGGCTTTGGTAGACGGCGTGCCTCACAGCATTCCGGCACCGCGAAAACTGTAGTAGCCGAGGCCGCGCGGGTCTGCAGTGAGTCGGCCAAGGATGACGTGGTCGGTGAGCTCGATCTGGATCGCATTGGCGGCTTCGCGCAGTTGGCTCGTGAGGTGAATGTCGGCCGGAGACGGCGCCGGGTCGCCGCTCGGGTGGTTGTGCACGCAGATGACGGCGGTCGCCCCGTGGCGGATGGCTTCGCGGAAAACTTCGCGCGGATGGGCGAGGGTGCTCGTGGCTGTGCCGGATGTGATCTCGACAAGTTTCAGCAGGCGGTTTTTGCGGTTCAGGCAGAGAACCCAAAATTTTTCAACACTGAGTCCCGCGAGCAGCGGTTGGAAATGCGCGAGCACCAACTCGGGGCGATTGAGGACGGGCGCCACGTCGCGTTCGCTGGCGAGCACGCGGCGCGCGATTTCCATCACGGTGATGAGCTGCGCGGCCTTCACGCGGCCGATGCCTTTGATGCGGCGGAAATCGGTGTCCTGCCACTGCACGAGAGCGGCGAGCGAGCCGGCCTCGGTGATGAGTTGCGACGCGACGGCGAGGACGTTGACGCCGCGGCTGCCGCTGCGGAGCAGCATCGCGAGCAACTCGGTGTCGCTCAGTGCGGACGCGCCGAGTTTCTCGAGGCGTTCCTGCGGGCGCTCTCCGACCGCGAGGTCTTTGAGCCGGAGGGGTTGGTGATAAGGGTCGTTCATCGGGGCCTTGGTGCTGTCACCCGTGGCCCCGGGCTTCAGCGCACTTAGAAGTGCTTCACGTAGCCGTTGCGTCGGAGTTTCTCGAGCCAGCGTTCCTGTGCTTGGCGGGCGCTCTGTTGCACGAGAATCTTCTCGATTTGGTCGCGGACTTCGTTCAACGGTAAAATTCCGGCGTGCTTGCGTAGTCGCCACCTTTGGTGCGGCGCGAGTCCTGACTGTAGAGGCGGGCGATGTCGGCGAACGAGCCGCCGGCGCGGAGCTGCTTCATGATGTCGTCGGCCTTGGCGCGGAGCGTGTCATCGGTGTCATCGGTCGCGCGGGCACCTTGGATGAGGCGGAGATGCACACCGTCTTCCTGATAAAACCGGTCTTTGTTCTCGGAGTAGAATTGCTCGATCTTCACCGGGCTGACGGTGCTGGCCGACTTGCGCTGCTGTTGGCGCATATAGGAGTAAATCATGTTTTCCTCGGTCTCCTTGCGGTAATCTTTTTGCGAGATGCCGCGCGAGCGGAGGTAGGCGAGAAACTTCGAGCGGTCGCCGTCGAACTCGGAGATGATCGTCTCGGCGACTTGGTTGTCGATGAGGCTGGGCGGGACCTTGCGCTTCTCGTCCTTGTAGAATTCCTTCACGATCAGCACGCGGTCGATGAGGTCCTGGAGAACATTGTCCTGGAGTGCCTGAAGCTTCTCGTTGAACTCCTTTTCGCTGTGGCTCTCGCGCTGGACCTGCTGGATGAGCGGGGCGATCTCGCGGCGGATGTCGTCCACGGTGATGATCTTGTCCTCGACGATGGCGGCGATGCCATTGGCGAAACGCAGGTTGAGGCCGTCGTCCGGCGGGGGGGCCGGCTGCTGGCCGCGGGCGGCGACGAGCGCCGCCAAGGCCGCGACGGTGGCGGCGAGATACGCGAACAGGGAAAGGCGGCCTCGAAGACTCATGGGTTGGACAGGTTCTGCAAAAAGGTAATAATCTCTTTCAACCTTGCGAGCGGGGTGGGTGCGGTCAAGCGGGGAAAGCGGCTGGCGGGTTGGATGAAATCGTCGTGGCGGCCCGAGTGGCGCAGGCACTTCAGGCGGTTGCCTTCGGTTTCGACGGACAAAAGCCCCTTTTGTTCCGCCCGCACCCGGATTTCCGTCACGAGCAGCAGCGCGCGGACCGGATCGCCGAACTTGCCGAAGCGGTCGCGCAGCTCCGCCTCGATCTGCTTCACCTGCGCCGGACTCTGCGCCAGGGCCAGCCGGCGGTAACAGTCGATGCGCAGGCGCGTCTCGGCGATCAGCGTCGTGGGCAGGCGCGCCTGAATCTTGGCGACGGCGCCGACCTCGCGCTCGGCGTGGCGGAGCGCCGAGTAACTGTCGGTCGCCTCGGCGCGCCCGGATTCGGCGCCCTCGCCGACGAACACGAAGTCGAGCTTCACACTGGCGCGCACGGCGGCGGCGTGCTTGTCGCCCTTCAGCCGCGCCACGCTTTGCCGGAGAAGCTGGCAATACAGCTCGAACCCCACGCCCACGATATGCCCGCTCTGTTCGGCGCCGAGCAGATTGCCCGCGCCGCGCAGCTCGAGGTCGCGCATCGCGATGCGGAAGCCGGCGCCGAGCTGGTTGTGCTGGCGGATGGCGCCGAGGCGCTGCCGGGCGAGATCGAGGAGTTTCGTGTGCCGGTGCAACAGCAGGTAGGCGTAGGCCTGGTGTTTGAACCGCCCGACGCGCCCGCGGAGCTGGTAGAGCTGCGAAAGGCCGAACCGGTCCGCGCCCTCGATGATGATCGTGTTGCAATTCGGGATATCGAGGCCCGACTCGATGATCGTCGTGCAGACGAGCACGTGGAATTCTCCGGCGACGAACTCGGTCATCATGCGTTCGAGTTCGTGTTCGCTCATCTGGCCGTGGCCGACGCCGATGCGCAGCTCGGGCAGCAGCGCGCGCAGCCGCGCGGCGACGAGGTCGATCGACCGGACGCGGTTGTGGAGATAGAAAACCTGCCCGCCGCGGCGCACCTCGTGGCGGATGGCTTCGGTGACGGTTTTCTCGTCGTAGCTCTTCACGACGGTCTGGATCGGCAGCCGGTTCGAGGGCGCGGTCTCGATCACGCTCAGGTCGCGGGCGCTGGTGAGCGCGAGGTAGAGCGTGCGCGGGATCGGCGTGGCGCTCATCGACAGCAGGTCGACGTGCGCGCGCCAGCGCTTGAAGACTTCCTTGTGCTGCACGCCGAAGCGCTGCTCTTCGTCGATCACGACGAGACCGAGGTCCTTAAAATGCACGTCGGCCTGCACGAGCCGGTGGGTGCCGATCAGCACGTCGATCTGGCCGGCGGCCGTGGCGGCGAGGATGCTCTGCTGCTCCTTGCGCGAGCGGAACCGGCTGACCATCTCCACCGCGACCGGATAACCGGCCATGCGCTCGCGAAACGAGTTGAGATGCTGCTGCGCGAGCACGGTCGTCGGCACGAGCACGGCGACCTGGCGGCCGCCCATCACGGCCTTGAACGCCGCGCGGATCGCGACCTCGGTCTTGCCGAAGCCGACGTCGCCGCACAGCAGGCGGTCCATCGGGCGGGTGCGCTCCATGTCGGCCTTCACCTCGACGATGGCGCGGGCTTGGTCGCGGGTTTCGGTGAACGGAAAAGCGGCCTCGAATTCCTTCTGCCACGCGTTGTCGGGCGCGAAGGCGTGACCGGGCTGCGCCTCGCGCAGCGCCTGGAGGCCGAGCAACTCGGCCGCGAGGTCGAGGGTGGCGCGCTCGGCGGCCTGCCGGGCTTTCTCCCACCGGCCGGAGCCGACTTTGCCGAGTTGCGGCTTGATCTTGCTCAAGCCGACGTAGCGGCTGATGAGGTGCGACTCCGGCAACGGCACGTGCAGCGTCACGTGATCGGCGAACTCGAGGGAGATGACTTCGCGCACGCCGTCGCGCGTTTCGAGTTTCGTCAGGCCGCGGAAGAGCGCGATGCCGTGCTGCAGGTGGACGACGGCGTCGCCCTCGACGAGTTCGGAGAAGTCGAGCAACTGGTCGACGGCCGACGGCGTGGCGACGACGCGCCCGGCCGCGGCGCGGCGCGCGCGCTTGCGGCCGAAAATTTCGGTTTCGCTTACGACGACATAGCCTTTGGTGGCTGCGGGTAGGGCGAAGCGTCCCGCTGAGCCGTTGCCTAGCGGCTCACCCGGAGGGTTCGCCCTGCCTTCCCGAAACGTCACTTTAAAGCCCTCGTTCAGCGTGCCGTGGAGGAAGCGCGGTTGGAGTTTCTTCAGGGCCGGCGTCTCGCCGAGCAGTTCGCGGATGCGGTCTTCCTCGGTCTGGTGCGAGACGACAAAGTCCACGGCCAAGCCGGCCTGTTTCCACGCGGCGACTTTTTCGAGGAACTGCCGGCGGGCGTCCTCCTCGGCTTGCAGGCGCTCGTGGGCGAGCTGCCGCTCCTCGGGATACGAGCGGTGGTGCGAGAGCGATTCGGTGTCCCACGTTTCCTCGCGGCTGACGCCGTCGAAGAGTTCGCTGGCGAGGTCGAGGTCGCCCAGGCCGAAGAGGTGGGCGCAAGTGCGCGCGAGTTTTCCCAGAATCGGCAGGGCGAAGCGTCCCGCTGAGCCGTTGGCTTGCGGCTCACCCGGAGGGTTCGCCCTACCGGCCAGAGCCCCACCTTCGTCGGGCGCGAGCGAGCCGAAGAGTTCTTCGAGCGCCTTGGGATCGAGGAGCACGGTGTGGGCCGATGCGCCGAGATAGTCGAGGAGCGACGCCTGCGCGGCGGCCGCGTGAATTTGCGGCGCGGCGGTGAGCGTGATGGCGGGCGCGGATTCGCCGGAGCGTTGCGTGACGGGGTCGAGCGCGCGGATGTCTTCGAGTGTGTCGCCGAAGAAATCGAGGCGGTAGGGTTGGTGCGCGGTGACCGGGTAAACGTCGATGATGCCGCCGCGCACGGCGTATTGGCCGGGCGCCTCGCAGACGGCTTCGATGTCGTAGTCGAACGAGCGCAGCAGCGCGAGCAGCGCGGGGAAGGGCTGGGTCTGGCCGCGCGCCAACTCGACTTCGCGCGAGGCGAAGTCGGCGGGCGCGGGCACGGGCTGCAGCAGCGCGCCCGGAGTCGTGATGATCAGGAGCTGAGAGGCTGGAGCGGAGAGGCCAGAGCCAGAAACGGAACGCAGCCCGCGCAGTTTGCTCAGCACGGCGAGGCGGTCGGCGGCGGCGTCAAAGGCGGCGCGCTCGGCGCGGCGGTCGGGCTGGGCTTCCGGGAAAATCCTGATTTCCAACGCCGCCCGGGGGCCGGAGGCGCGGTGGAAAAGAGCGAGATCGTCGGCGAGCGCAGCGGCGTGCGAGATCTCTTCCAGCACGACGAGCCAGACGGCGGCGGGATGTTCGTCGAGCAGCCGGACGAGGGCGTAGGGCTGCGCGGCCGGGCAAACGCCGGTGAGTTTGGTGCGCGGATTGGTCGCAGGCTCGGGCACGAGGGGACAAGGTGCAGGCGAAGGCGCGGTGCGCAACCGGAGAGTGGGGGAAGCGCCGAATTCCGCCCGCCGAGCGCCGAGTGCCAAGCTCCAATGAATATTCAAACCGAGAGCAAGTGGCCGGCGGTCGGTCGGCGGAGGAGGGGCTTTGAGCCCCGATCACGACAAACCATCGCGGCGTAAAGCCGCTCCTACAGTTCGATCTGTTTCAGCTCGCCGCCGCTCTTGCGCAGCGCGGAGAGGGCGGCGGCGGCGGCGGCCTCCTCGGCGGCTTTTTTCGACGAGCCGCGGCCGGCGCCGAGTTGGACGCCGTTGAGGAACACGGCGACAGAGAAGACGCGCGCGTGACGCGGGCCGGCGGTGCCGGTCACGTCGTAGTGAAGGGCGTCGTTGCCGAGCTTCGGTTGGACCAGTTCTTGCAGGCGGCCCTTGGGATTCTCGGCATCCTCGGTCAGGGCGAGGCGGGCGGAGAGCGGGCCGAACCAGCCGAGCACGAGGCGGCGGACGGTGGCGAGGTCGCTGTCGAGATAGAGCGCGCCGATGAGGGCTTCGCAGGCGTCGCCGAGGATGGAGGCGCGCTGGCGGCCGCCGGCATCCTCCTCGCTCTGGCTGAGCACGAGGCAGGCGTCGAGGCCGAGGTCGCGCGCGAGCTGGGTGAGGGACGCGCCTTTGCTGAGGACGGCGCGGCGGCGGCTGAGCACGCCTTCGCGTTCGCCGGGGTATTCGTGAAAGAGCGCGTCGGTCAGGACGAAGTGCAGCACGGAGTCGCCGAGAAACTCGAGGCGCTGGTTGTGCACGGTTCTCTCGGCCTGCTCCTGCATGAAGGAGCCGTGGGTGACGGCTTCGAGGAGCAGCGCCGGCGAGCGGAAGGCGTAGCCGAGGCGCTGTTGCAGGGCGGCGAGTTGCGCGGGGTCGTTGGGCATGACGGCTCAGGAGCTGGCGCTCGAATAGCGGCGCAGGCCGCGCTGGAAGACGGCGAGGGCGAGGGCGAACCACGCGAGGGTGGCCCCCAGCATCCAGGCGACCGACGGCAGGTCGGCGCCGTGCCGGAGGATGTTGGCGGGGATGTTGCTCACGATCACGGCGGGGAGCAAAAAGACGAACACGGCGCGGGAGACAAAGCCGGTGAAGGCTTCGCGCGGGAGCCGGGAGAATTGGTAGATCACGAAGTAGCTGCCCTCGATGCCCTGCGAACTGGTGATCCAGAACGAGAGCGCGATGATGAGCACCATCGTGCTGTAGTGGAGGATGACGCCGCACCCGATCAGCAGGGCGTAGGCCGCGAGATCAAGCGCGCCGGGATGGAGACCGAGTTTGTTCGCCGAGTAGATCACGACCGCGAGGCCGACGAGGGAGTTGATGAGGCCGTCGGGGTCGAGCTTGCGGGTCGAGATCATGAACAGCGGGTTGCCGGGCTGCGCGAGGAAGAAGTCGAAGTGGCCGCTGCGGACGTTGCGGCCGACCTCGAAGAGATTGCTCCAGAAAAATCCGGTGAAGAGCCGCTGGACGATCATCGAGGTGCCGACGAGGAGGAGCATTTCGTATTTCGTCCAGCCGGCGATGCTGCTGGTGTGGTCGTAGAGCACCTCGACGAGGAGGAGGTTCACGAGCATCCAGGTGAACTCGACCAACGACCAGAGGAAGAAATCGAACCGGAACATCAGCGTGCGGATGATGGCGTAGCGGGCGGAGGCGAGCCAGAGGCGCGCGTAGTGGCCTAAAGTCATTTTGGATTCTCGATTTTCGATTTTCGATTGGCGGGCGTTGATGCAGCGCGGGACGGTTGGCGAAGGGAGCAGAGGGGATGGTTCAGGTGTTTCAGGAAATCGGAAATCGGTAATCCCAGATCGAAAATTCCCTCAGCCGCCGACGGCGGTGTGGTGGCGCAGGCCGCGGCGCCAGAGGAGTTGGGCGAGGCCGTAGAGGGCGAGCACCCAGACGAACTGAAGGACGAGGCCGTGGGCGATGAGCGGGGCGTCGATGCGGCCCGTGATGATCGCGGCGGGGAAATACATCTGGTAGTAGAAGGGGAGGTATTGCGCGACCTTGAAGACGGCGGCGGGCATCAGGTCGAGCGGGAACATCTGGCCGCCGAGTAGCGTCTCGATCGCGAACGAGAGGATGATGAAGCCCTGGATGTCGAGGAACCAGAACGTGAGCATGCCGAAGCAGTAGGCGATGCTGAACTGGATGAGCGCCGCCATCGCGACCGCCGGCACGGCGAACGCGAGCCGGTGGAAGTCCAGCGAGAGCGTGAGGTTTTCGCGGATGACCGGCAGTGCTAGGAGCAGCGGGAGGAAGACGAGCGCGCCGGACACCAGGCGCGCCGCGACGAAGATGCTGAAGCGGTAGGCGTAGTAGTTGACCGGCTTGAGGAGGAACTGGTTGATGAGGCCGTTGCGGATCTCCTCGCTGATCTGGTAGTCCTCGTTGAACGCGCCGACCATGAATTGCAGGACGAAGAGGAGGACGAAGTAGGTGAGGGTCTGGTTGACGTCGAAGCCGCCGATCTGGCTGACGCCCTGGTAGGCCGCGCCCCAGAGGATGAACACCACTGCGAGGCTGAAGAGCGAGAACACGCCGCGGATCGCGAAATTCCAGCGGTAAACCAGATTGCTCTGGAGGCCGACGAGGAAGACTTGGCGGTATTTGGTGAAGGTGGCGAGCACGGGAGCGGGGAGCGGGGAGCGGGGAGCGGGGAGCGGGGAGCGGGGAGCGGGGAGCGGGGAGCGGGG
>JACQFT010000010.1 GCA_016199925.1 Opitutia bacterium
CGTGTGGATGCCAGGCCGTAAACCGGAAGGCAGAAGCGCGGCGGGCGGCGCCCACCTTTAACTAAAAAGGAAGTGAGCCTTTGGACATACGGCACAGGCGGGGTGTCACCTTTTTCCTCAACCCGAATCCCCCACCACATGGAACGCATCCCCTATTATCAACTCCTGCACATCCTCTCGCTGATCGTGCTCACGGCGCACACCTTCATGGCGTTCGCCAATCCCGCGCCCGAGAACCGCAAGCGCACGATGATGATCACCGGCATCGCCGCGCTTCTGATGTTCGTCAGCGGCTTCGCCATGCTGTCGCTGAACAAGATTCCGTTCGCGACCGGCTGGGTGATCGTGAAACTGGTCTGCTGGCTCGGCTTTGCCTCGCTCGCCGGCGTGGCCTACCGCAAGCCCGGGATGCGCGGCACGTTGAGCACGGTCGGTCTGGTGCTGTTGGCGGTGGCGGTTTTCATGGTGTATTTCCGCCCGGCGCTCTGAGCCGGCCGCGCCGGGCATGAGCGAATCTCTCTGCGGCCTCTGGGTCGGTGACGGCGGCAGAGTCCACCTCGCCGTCGCCACGGCGGGTGGCGGCCGGGCCGAACGCTCCGAAGCGCTGCGGCCCTTCGCGTGGCTCGACACCCCCGTCAAATCCGACGGCATCACCGTCGAGCCGCTGACCGGCGAGGGGAGTTTCCGCTGGCTGGCGCACGCCGAGTCGCTGCCGGCCTTCGAGGATTTTTTCAAGAGCGTGCGCGACGGCGCCGCCATCGACGTGCTCAAGCCCTACGAGAGCCAGTGGCTGCTGCAAAGCCGCACACGGCTGTATGCGGGCCTGCCTTTCGCGGCCGTGCGCCGCTGCCAGCTCGACATCGAGACCGGGGCCGCCGTGGCGGGGAACTTCAGCGACGCGCGCAACGCCGGCGACCGCGTGCTGGCGATCGGCCTGCAATGCGGCGAGCGCCGCGAACTCCTCACGCTGCGCGACGAGACCGATGACGGCGAGAAGCGCCTGTTGATCCAGTTCAACGACACGCTCCGCGAGCTAGATCCCGACATCGTCGAGGGCCACAACCTCTTCAAGTTCGATCTCGATTACCTGCGCCAGCGCTGCAAGCGCCACCGGGTGCCGTGTGCGTGGGGCCGCTTCGGTCTCAACGCGGAGTTTCGCAACAGCCGCATGAAAGTCGCCGAGCGCTGGATCGATTTTCCGCGCTGCGACCTGCCCGGCCGCGCCGTCGCCGACACCTACCTGCTCGTCCAGCTCTACGACATCACCGCGCGCGAGATGACCTCCTACGGACTGAAGGAGGCCGCGGTGTATTTCGGCGTCACGCCGGAATCGCGCGAAGGCCGCACTTACATCGACGGCGCGCAAATCCAGCACGAGTTCCGGCGCGACCGGGAAAAATTTCTCGCCTATCTCGCCGACGATCTCCGCGAGACCAAGGGCCTCGGCGACGTGCTGCTGCCGACGTATTTCGAGCAGGCGCGCGCGTTCCCGCTGCTGCTGCAAGAGGCGGCGCTGCGCGGCACCGCCGGCAAAGTTGATCTGCTCTTTCTCGAAGAATACTACCATGCGCGGCAGAGCTGCCCGGCGCCGGTCGAGGTCGCTTCGTTCGAAGGCGGTTTCACGCGGAGTTTCCAGGAAGGCGTGTTCAAGCACGTGCTGCACTTTGACGTGGCGTCGCTCTATCCGAGCCTGCTGCTCCACATGAACCGCAATCCGGCGAGCGACTCGCTCGGCGTCTTCATCCCGATGCTGCGCCGGCTCCGCGAATACCGCCTGAAATACAAACTGCTCGCGAAGACTGCGCCGACGGCGGCCGAGCGCGACGAGGCGCAGGCGCGCCAGCAGACCTTCAAGATCCTCATCAACTCGTTCTATGGCTACCTCGGATTCTCCGGCGCGCGTTTTGCCGACGGCGATCTCGCTTCGGAGGTGACTCGGCGCGGACGCGAGTTGCTGCAGGCGCTGATCGAGGAGTTTCAGCGTCTAGGCTGCACGATCCTCGAGGCCGACACCGACGGCATCTACCTGTCGTCCGAGCAGTATTGCCGCGAGCCGGAGAAGCTGCTCGGCATCGTGGCGAAGATCATGCCCGAGGGTATCGAGCTCGAATACGACGGCATCTACGACGCGATGTTCTGCTACAAGGCGAAGAACTACGCCCTCGCGGTGAACGGAGAGGTCACGCTGCGCGGCTCGGCGCTGCGCTCGCGGGGCATCGAGCCGTATCTGAAGAAGTTCAGCGACCAGCTCATCGCCTTTCTCCTCGGCGTAGCGCCGGTGTCGCCGCTCGACGGGATCGCGGCCCTGCGCGCGAAGATCGCGGCGCGGGAGGTGCCGGTCGAGCAACTGGCGAAGGCGGAATCGCTGAGCCAGAACCCCGAGGCGTATGAGCAGTTCATCGCCGGGGGCGGCAAGCCCCGTCGCGCGGCGGCGGAGGTCGCGTTGCAGATGAACCCGCGGCCGCGCATGGGCGAGCGTGTGAGCTACTACATCACGGCGAAGGCCAGGGGACAGACGAGCGACTGGCAGCGGGCGCGCCCGCTCGCGAGCTACGACGCCGAGAAAGCGCCCTACGACCCGCAGTATTACCTCGAGAAGATCGACGACTGGCTGGAGCGCTACGGGAAATTCCTCGGCTACAAGGCGCCGAGCGACCAGCAGGAGATGCTGCTGTGATTTTGCGTAGCGCGGTGCTTCAGCCCGCGTCAGGCGGTTTTCGCGCGGGCTAAAGCACCGCGCTACTACAGAGGCTCACGCGCGCCGCAGGTCGTGCTTGGAGATCGGCAGGCGGCGGAGGCGTTTGCCGGTGGCGGCGAAGATGGCGTTGCAGACGGCGGGCGGAAGCGGCGGCAGCGCGGGTTCGCCGAGCCCGGTGGGCGGATGCTTGCTCTCGATGAAATGCACGTCGACCTGCGGCGCGTCGCCGATGCGCAGCAGCGGGTATTGGTCGAAATTCCCCTGCGCGACGCGGCCGTGTTCGACGGTGATCTCCTGCAGCCACGCGGCGCCGAGGCCGTCGAGCACGGCGCCTTGCACCTGGTTCTCGGCGCCGCTGCGGTTGATGATCGGGCCGACGTCGCAGGCGACGGTGACGCGGTGGACCTTGAGCGTGCCGTCGGCGGCGACGCTGACCTCGGCGACTTCCGCGACGTAGCCGCGGTGGCTGAAATGGAACGCGACGCCCTTGCCGGAGCCGCGCGGGAGCTTGCGGCCCCAGCCGGATTTCTCGGCGGCGAGCCGCAGGACATCTTTCATGCGCTTGGTGTCCCACGGCGTGCCGGGCGGTTTGGG
Organism: Opitutia bacterium; assembly: GCA_016199925.1. GTDB lineage: Bacteria > Verrucomicrobiota > Verrucomicrobiia > Opitutales > Opitutaceae > JACQFT01. The sequence goes on from JACQFT010000010.1 coordinate 3,293, forward strand.
CGGGGCGATCTGCCGGTCGGCGCCGAGGAGCGCGAGGCGGAAGGCGAGCGGATCCTGGCCGGCGGCGTGGGCGAGTTCGTCGAGAAAACTCTGGAAGACGAAGGCGAGGGCGTTGCTGCCGGGCGCGCGGAGCGGGCCGGTGGGGATGTTGGTGGTGATGATGGATTGTTCGAGCCGGAAGTTCGGCACGAAGCGGCTGGGGAACTCGAGCGGGCTCATGCCGGCGCCGCGGCCGGCTTCCTTGGTGGAGTGGAGGGCGACGGTGACGAAGTGGTCGTGCCAGGCGACGAGGGCGCCGCCGGCGTCGAGACCGGCCTGGAGAAAATGCCAGCCGGCGGGGCGGTAGAAGCCGTGGCGCGTGTCCTCTTCGCGCGTCCAAGTGACTTTGACCGGTGCGCCGGTTTTTTGCGCGAGGGCGGCCGCTTCGACGACGTAGTCGTTGGACAGGCGCCGCCCGAAACCGCCGCCGATCCGGGTGAAGCGGACCTTCACTTTCTCCTTGGCGAGGCCGAGCGTCTGCGCGACGAGGTCCTGCGCGCCCTGCGGGGTTTGGGTCGGCGCGAGAATCTCGATGCCGCCGTCGGCCGTCGGCCAGGCGAGGGCGTTCATCGGCTCGAGGGTGGCGTGGTGGAGGTAGGGATAGGAGTAGCTGGCGGCGACGACCCGGGCGGCGCCGGCGAGGGCGGCCGCGGGGGCGCCGTCCTCCTTGAGCAGGGTGCCGGCGGTGGCGCCGAGCGCGGCGGCCTGCGCCTCGAAGGCGGCGCTGCTCTGGCCGGCGCCGGCGCCCTCGTCCCACGTCACGCGGAGTTCGCGCTGCGCCTTGAAGGCGGCCCAGGTGGAGTCGGCGATGATCGCGACGCCGGGCAACAGGCCGCTGTAGTCGGTCGTGCCCGCGAGGACAAAGGCGTCGGTGACGCCGGGCAGCGCCTTGACGCGGTCGAGGTTGGCGCTGACGACCTTGCCGCCGAAGACGGGGCATTTTTGGTAGATGGCGTAGCGCATGCCGGGGACTTTCTGGTCGAGGCCGAAGAGCGGCTGCCCGGTGACAATCGCGGGGTTGTCGGTGCCGCCGACGCGTGAGCCAAGGAGTTTGAATTCGTCGGGCTCCTTGAGGCGGATCGAGTTCTCGTCGGGCACCGGGAGGGTGGCGGCCTTGGTGGCGAGTTCGCCGTAGGTGAGGCGGCGGCCGGTAGCGCGGTGGACGACGGTGCCGTGCTCGGCGACGAGTTCGCCCGCGGGCACGCCCCAAGTCTGCGCGGCGGCCTCGACCAGCATGGTGCGGGCGGTGGCGCCGGCTTTGCGCAGGAGATCGTAGTTCATCGGCGTCGAAAGGCTGCCGCCGGCGAACTGCGGGCCGAGTTGCGGGTTGAGCGGCGCTTGCTCGATGATGACTTTGGCGAAGTCGGCCTCGAGCTCCTCGGCGACGATCATGGGCAGGGAGGTTTTCACGCCCTGGCCGATCTCGGGATTCTTGGCGATGATCGTGATGAGGCCGTCGGGCGTGATGCGGATGAACGGATTCGGGGTGAAGGAGCGCGCGGTGTTGTCGAGTGCGCCGGCGGGCTGGGCGAGCAGCTCGACGGGGCCGAGCACATAGCTCAGCACAAAGCCGCCGCCGGCGAGCGAGCTGACTTTGAGGAAAGAGCGGCGATCCATGAGCGGCGTTTTCATGCGGCGCCCTCCTTCGCCGCGACGGCGGCGGGCGCGGCGCGCTGGGCGGCGGTTTTGATCGCAGCGCGGATGCGCAGGTAGGTGCCGCAGCGGCAGAGGTTGCCGGCCATCGCACCGTCGATGTCGTCGTCGGTCGGGTGCGGGGAATTTTTCAGGAGCGCGGCGGCGGTCATGATCTGACCGGCCTGGCAGTAACCGCATTGGGGCACGTCGTGCTCGATCCACGCCTGCTGGAGCGGATGGGCGCCGTCGGCGGAGAGACCTTCGATGGTGGTGATCTCCAGGTTCGTCACGGTGGAGACCTGCGATTGGCAAGAGCGGGCCGGCACGCCGTTGAGGTGGACGGTGCACGCGCCGCACTGGCCGAGGCCGCAGCCGAACTTGGTGCCGACGAGGTCGAGGTGGTCGCGGAGAATCCAGAGCAGGGGTGTATCAGCGGCCGCCTCCACGGTGCGGGTCTGGCCGTTAACTTTCAGGGTGTAGCGGGGCATGGCGGGGAAGGAGTGGGGGGAGAGAAAACAGGATGGGCCCGCAAAGGCAACTGCGAGTCTGCGCGCGAACGAGGCGCGCGAGAACGGCTGACGGCTCCGCCGGCGGCGACGGCGTTTAGGGCCGGAGCCGGAGCGCCGCTGTTCCGGGGGCGCGGGCCGACCCGCGGCCGTGCCTTTGGGAAGACCCGGCGCCCGGCCGCGCGCGCCGCCGCCGATCTACTTCGCCTGACTCCGACGAACCACCCAGGCTATGATCGCCGCGTCGTCGTGCTCGTGCCGCCAGATCAGACTGAGGAACTCCGCAGGGTGAATATCGTGCGTCTTGAAAAACCGCCGGTCGCCGCCGCAGCAATACATGAGCGAGCCCGGCAGTTCGCCGCGGAGTTTGGCTTTGGTTTTCGGGATGATGCGCGGGAGCCACTCGATGCCCTGGACGGCGTCAGTCTTGGCCGGCATGGCGTCTGCGTCGAGCACGCGCGGGGAGGCGACGCCGTGTTGCACGGTCAGGAAATAGTCGCGCCGGACCATCTCGACGGGGAGGGCGATGTCCCAGCCGGGCTCGGCCGCGCCGGTGAAGTCCTCGGCGTAGTCGTAGAGGTCCTGCACGCGCAGCCCGTTGGCGGCGAGAAACGCGGTCTCCTTCGGACTGAAGTAGGTGGCGGCCTCGCGCTGACCCGCGGCGTAGAGGCGGCAGGATTTGTCGTAGAGCGCGTGGAGCTCGGTCGCAAAAGCGTAGTGTTTCATACGGGCAGGGAAGCCAGACCTGGCGCCGGCGCAAGCGAGGCACGGAATTTCAGCGCGCGGGCAAGGCCGCTGACCCACGTCACGGCACGGTGAAGTCGATGAGGCGTTTCTGGCGGTCGACTTTGAGGACGGTGACTTCGATCTTGCGGCCGATCTCGAAGCTGCGCCTGGTCTTGCGGCCGACGAAGGCTGTGCCGGCGCCGTTGAGCGTGTAGAAATCGTCCTTGAGCGACGACACCGGCACGAGGCCGAAGCCGCCGGCCTCGGTGAGCTCGACGAAGAAGCCGTGGTTGCGGACGTCGGTGATGACGGCGGCGAAGTGCGTCTTCTTTTTCTTCTCGGTCTCGCGCTCGAAGTATTCCGTGAGCTTCACCTTCACGGAGTCGCGCTCGGCCTCGGTGCTGTTGATTTCGGTGAGGCTGAGGTGCTCGGCGAGCGTGTCGATGCGCGCGATGTTGTAGCCGCCGTGGTAGCCGGCGGGCGCGGGCTGGCCCTGATATTTGATGAGGTAGTGCTCGAAGACGCGGTGCACGACGAGGTCGGAGTAGCGGCGGATCGGCGACGTGAAATGGGTGTAGTCGTTTTTGTTGAGGCCGTAGTGGCCGTCGGGTTTCGCGCGGTAACAGGCCTTGCGCATCGAGCGGAGGAGCTGGGTGCGGAGCAGGTGCCCCTGCGGATGATCCTTCAGGTAGAGGAGGAGCTTGACGACCTCGTCGCGGTTGGTGAGGTCGCCGACCTTGATGCCCTGCGCGCCGAGCAACTGGCGGAACTCGGCGAGGCGGGCCTCGTCGGGGTCGTCGTGCACGCGGTAGAGCGAGGGGAGGTGGTTCGAGCGGGTGAGGCGGGCGACGGCCTCGTTGGCGAGGAGCATGAACTCCTCGATGAGCTGGTGGCTCTCGTCGTTCTTGATGAGTTCGATGCGGTCGGCGTAGCCCTGGGCGTCGACGAAGATTTTCGTTTCCGGCATGTCGAGGTCGAGGCTGCCGCCCTTCATGCGCTCGCGGCGGAGTTTGCCGCCGATGGCCCAGAGCTGGCGCACCCAGGTCTGCAAATCGCCGAGTTCGTAGTCGGTCAGCCCGGCGAGCGCGCGGCCGGTCGCGCCGGTCTGGTGCGCGGCGGGCACGGGGAGCTTGCGGATTTTGTCGAGGCTGTCCTCGAACATCAGCGCGTAGGCCTGCTTGTAAGTGAGACGCTTGCGGCTGCGGATGACGGTGTTCGCGTAGGCGACGGTCTTGAGGCGGCCGGTGGCGGCGAAGGTGAAGAGCGTGGCCTTGGTCAGGCGGTCCTGCGCCTCGACGAGCGAGCACAGGCCGTTGGACAGTTTCTCCGGCAGCATCGGCACGACGGTGCCGACGAGGTAGGTGGAGTTGCCGCGCCGTTGCGCCTCGCGGTCGAGTGCGGTGCCGGGGAAAACGTAGTGGCTCACGTCGGCGATGTGCACGCCGATGCGGATGTCGCCCTGCTCCAGGTATTCGATGGAGAGTGCGTCGTCGAAATCTTTGGCGTCGTCCGGATCGATGGTGAAGGTGGGAATCTGGCGGTAGTCGGTGCGGCCCGCGAGGTCGGCGGGCTGCACGCGGTCGGGCAGGGCGGCGGCTTCGCGCACGACGTCGGGCGGAAAAGTTTTCGTCAGCTCGTATTTGTGGAAGATCGCGGCGAGCTCGGCCCCGGGCTCGAGGGCGCGGCCGAGTTTCTCGACGATCTCGCCGTCGGGGTTGAGATCGCGTTTCTTCCACTCGTTGAGTTTGACGACGACCTTGTCGCCGACGGCGGGGACGGGGCGCAGGGCGGCCTTGGCAGGGTCCTGCACGATGATGTCGTGCCCGATGCGCGGATCGTCGGAGGTGACGTAGAAAAACGAGCGGCCGCGCTGGAGCGTGCCGGTGAGCGTGGCGTTGCCGCGCGCGACGACGTCGATCACGCGCCCGGCCTGCTCGGTGGATTTGAGAAAACGGAACTGCGCGCGCTCGCGGCCGGTGATGAGGCGCACGACGACGGTGTCGCCGTGCAGCGCGACGCCGGTGTTTTCCGCGGCGATCTGGATCGGCGGCTTGCCGGGCTCGGTGACCTTCGACTCGGGGAACACCTGGGCGGAGCCGCTTTGGCGGAAGCTGATGCGGCCGGTGACGAGATCGGCCTCCTGCGGGAGGCAGAGGCGGTCGCCCTTCACGAGCACGATCTGGCCGGCCTGGACGAGTTCGCTGACGGTCTGGTTGAACTTGCGCCGGTCCTTCGACTGGAGGCGCCAGAGTTTGGCGAGCGCGTCGGCGGCAGCCGGCACGTAGTTGCGTTGAGTGAGATGGTGGAGCAGTCGCTCGCGGAAATTCATAGATAAGACGCCCGATCCGGGCAGCCAGACGCGACGGCGCCGGCAGATAAGACTCGAACCGTGCGGCGCCGAACGTAGCTTTGCAACATGAGAATTGTGCACGCCGCGAGCGAGCTGTTCCCCTACCTCAAGACGGGCGGACTGGCGGATGTCGTCGGCGCGCTGGCCAACGCGCTCGCGGAGCGCGGGCACGAGGTCGTGGCGTTTCTCCCCGGCTACCGCGCGGTGCTCGACGGCTTGGCGGCGGGCGCGACGGTCGCGGCGCCACGCGAGTTCGCGGTGCAACTCGGCGAGCAACGGCTGGCGGGCGAACTGCTGACGCTGACGCCGCGCCCGGGGCTGACGGTGCGCGTGGTCTGCCGGCCGGAGTTTTTCGACCGCCAGTTTCCCTATTGGACCGGCGGGCGCGACTACGACGACAACGACGCGAGGTTCATCTTTTTTCAAAAGGCCGTCGTCGAAGCGATGCGCCGGGATGGGGTCGCGGCGGACGTGCTGCACTGCCACGACTGGCAGACGGGGCTGCTGCCGCTGCTCGTGCGCGCCGAGGAGCGGCGGCACCGCGTGAGCCTCGCCGGCCGGACGGTCTTCACGATCCACAACGTCGCTTACCAAGGCGTGTTCCCGCGGCGGTCGTTCGCGCTGACCAACCTGCCGGAGTCGCTGCTGTCGATGGACGGCGTGGAATACTACGGGAAAATCTCGCTGCTGAAAGCGGGGATTCTTTTCGCCGATCAGGTAACGACGGTGAGTCCGCGCTATGCGCAGGAAATCCAAACGACGGAGTTCGGCTGCGGCCTGGACGGCGTGATCCGCACGCGGGCGAACGCGTTTCGCGGCATCCTCAACGGCATCGACTCCGCGGTCTGGAACCCGGCCGTCGACGAAAGTCTGCCCGCGCGCTACTCCGTCCACGATCTGAGCGGCAAGAAAGTCTGCCGCGCCACGTTGCTCGCCGCCTTCGGGTGGGACGAGAAATTCGCCGGGCCGATTTTCGCCAGCGTGAGCCGGATGACCAAAGCGAAGGGCCACGACTTCATCCTCGGCGCGCAGGAATTTTTTGCGCGCGAGGACTGCAAGCTCGTCGTGCTGGGAGCGGGAGAGCGTTTCTACGAAGAGGCGTATCGCCGCCTCGCGGCCGCGCATCCCGCCCGGATCGCGCTCAGCGTGTCGCTCGACGAGGCGCGCAGCCATCTGCTCGAGGCGGGGGCGGATTTTTTCCTGATGCCGTCGCTGACCGAGCCGTGCGGCCTGAACCAGATGTATAGCCAGGCCTACGGCACCGTGCCGCTGACCAGCCGGGTGGGGGGCTTGGTCGATACGGTCGTGGACCTCGACGAGCGCCCGGAGGAGGGCACCGGACTGATGTTTGAGCCGGGGCAGACCGGATTCGACGAGGCCTTGCGGCGGGCGCGGGCGCTCTTCCGCGACAAGGAGAGGCTGGCCGCCGTGCGCGCGCGCGGGATGCGCCGGGATTTTTCGTGGGCGCACGCGGTCGGGCGCTACGAGCAACTCTACCGCCCGGCGCCGTGAGCGGCCCGATCCCGAACCCTAGCCCGGCCGCGCGGAAGCCCTCGCGGCGGCGCTCGGCGCCTTCGGGACGGTGCGGCCGCGAGCGGCGGGTTTCGCCCCGGCCCGAAGATTCTTGAAAACAGAGCTTTTCAAAGCGGGTCCGAAAAGTATGGTGGGCGGCTTATATGCAGAGAACATTCGTTATTTTTAAGCCGGACAGCATGGAACGACGTCACGTCGGAACCGTTTTGAGCCGTTTCGAAGACGCGTGTTTCCGCATCGTCGGTTGCAAGATGATGCGCCTGACCCCCGAGCTGCTGCGCACGCATTACGCGCACGTGGCCGGCAAACCGTTTTATCCGGAGCTCGAGCAGTTCATGAGCTCGCGCCCCGTCATCGCCATCGCTCGTGCCGGCGAACACGTCATCGCGCGCGTCCGCGATTTGCTCGGACCGACCGACTCGCGCAAGGCCGCCACGGGCACGATCCGCGGCGACTTCGGCACCGAGATGATGAAGA
>JACQFT010000078.1 GCA_016199925.1 Opitutia bacterium
GCCTGCGGCCGGCTCGGTAGTTTGGGTTTTCTTTTTTTCATCCCTGCCCTCTGGCAGGTAATCGGAACTCACGCAACCGAGCCGCTCTCTTTCCGCCCTAAATCACCACCCGCTGTGGGACGGCTGTGGAAAAAACTTTCAGATCGTTTGAGGCAACTTGGCTTCAGGGTAAAAGGACTTGTCTTCAAACAAGACGTTTCCGGGAACTTGCTGTTGATTGATATTCAAAAGAGCCGCGACCAAGCGCCTGGATCGACTAGATTCACCATGAATTTCGGAGTAGTGTCGCGGCGTCTATTTGATCGCACTTTCCAAGATATTGAGTCCGTGCTTGTGCATGATGCTCACTTGAACGTGCGTGCTGGCTGGTTTCTCCCTGATCATCCTGACAAATGGTGGGAAATCGAAGACGAGGCTTCCGCCCAACCGTTGATTGAGGAACTTGACTCTCTACTAGTTCGTGCTGCGGTTCCGTATCTACAATCTCACGCGAGTGACGAGGCCCTTGTTCGGCTTTGGCGCCAAGGCGAGGGCCCCGGTCTAACAGAATTGCAGAGGCGCAGGCTTTTTGATCAGGCGAATGCGCTGGGACTATGAGTCTAATCGAACGACCAGAGAGCTAACTGACGAAGGGCGGGGTCGGGGTCAGGCTTTTGGGTTTGGAGTAGGCGCCGTCTTCTCCGGCGGCGATTTCAAAGTCTCGTCGAGCGTCAGGCCCGTGGCGTTCTGCAATCCTTTCAGCAGTCGCCAGAGCGCCCACATCATCATCGCGATGCTCGGGATCGAAATGCCGAGCAGGCTCACCCAATGCATCTTCGCCAGCTCGCCGCTGAACGCTTCGGTGCCGGGCGCGCTGCGGATGATGGCGCGGGCGAAACCGCAGTTCAGGATGGCGCTGACGAGAAACGCCGCCACGAGCAGGGAACTGGCCGCGTCCATCAGGCGCGGGGGATTTCGACTTGACGGCAATAAGCCGTCGGTCGTAGGGAATAAGCCGTCAATGAGCTTGCTGCACCAACTCTTTCCCCAAGTCCGCGCCGAGGTGCTCCGGTTGTTGTTTGCCGACAGCGGGCGCGAGGTGCATGGGCGCGACTTGGCGCGGCGAAGTGGTCTGAACGTCAAGACGGTGCAGGATGAGTTGGGAAAATTATCCCAGGCCGACCTCGTCACCAGCCGGCGCGACGGCAACCGCCGCTACTACCGGGCCAACGCCAGCCATCCGCTCTTTGCCGATTTGCAGCAGCTCGTCCTCAAGACGGCCGGCGTGCGCGACGTGCTGGTGGATGCGCTCAAGGGGGTAAAGGGCATCGAGGTTGCTTTTGTCTTCGGCTCGCTCGCGACCGGCTCCGGCAAGGCGGCCAGCGATGTGGACTTGCTGGTCATCGGCGACACAGGCCTGCGCGCTTTGGCTCCTGGCCTGCGCCGGGCCAGCGAGAGCATCGGACGGGAGATCAATCCGATCACCATGACGGCGGCGGAATATTCCAAGGGAAGGAAGAAGCATCCCCTGCTGCTCGATCTCGCGGACAAGGAGAAACTTTTCATCATAGGAGGCTCCGATGACCTTGGACGTCTGGGCTAAATCCGGGTGGTTGAAAGCGCACACGCCGACCACGCAACAAGTGGCCGCCATCTTCGGCGTGGTTGATCGCGACCTCGAGGATTCCCGGCGCAATCTGTCGCCCGACGGTCAGTTCAACATCGCCTACAACGCCGCCTTGCAGCTTTGCGCCATCGTCCTGCTGGCCGAGGGCTGGAAACCCGACAAACTCAACGCCCATTATCGGACGATCTCCGCGCTGCCGGTGATCCTGGGCAAGCTGCGGCAGGATGACGCCGATTACCTCGATGCCTGCCGGGCCATGCGCAACGGACTCGAATACGACGCCGCCGGCAAAGTGAGCGCCAAGGAAGCGAAAGAACTCCGGGATTTCGCTGCGGAATTGCGCGAAATTGTGGTGACGTGGCTCGCCGAGAAACACCCCGAACTCTCTCCGTGAAAAAGATAGATTTCCGCCATGCCCGCTCCAAATTGATCGTCCTGCCGAACTGCGGCGGGCGGCGGAGAATGCGATGATGCCCAGCTAGCAGGCGATTGAACGAGCCTCGGCCAACCAGACGAAGTCCACGCAGGCGGGTTCAGCCTTCGGGGGGCGTGGGGCCCGTCTTCTTCTCCGGCGGTGACTTCAGAATCTCATCCAGCGTCAGCCCTGTTGCGTTCTGCGATCCCTTCAAGAGTCGCCAGAGCGCCCACATCATCATCGCGATGCTCGGGATCGAAATGCCGAGCAGGCTCACCCAATGCATCTTCGCCAGCTCGCCGTTGAACGCCTCGGTGCCGGGCGCGCTGCGGATGATGGCGCGGGCGAAGCCGCAGTTCAGGATGGCGCTGACGAGAAACGACGCCACGAGCAGGTAGCTGGCCGCGTTCATCAGGCGCTTGAATTCTCCCTGCGCGTTGCGCGCGTTCAGCGCGGCCTCCACGCGGTCGACGTCGATCACTTGCGTGTTGTAGAGCATCTCGTGCACGAGCGGCTCCTTCGTGCACATCGACGCCAGCATGGCGACACCGATCAGTGCCGGCAGCGCACCGTCTTTCACCGCGAACCCAAACCCGTCGAGCTTCATCAGCCCAAGTCCGCCTGAGATCAGCACGCTCACGAAGCCGATGACCGAGATGAACTTCGTCCGCCGCCGCCGCGCAAAATCGTGGATGCCATAGCCGAGCGGGAGCAGCAGCGCCACGAGCAGGCCCCATTTCGGCCCGAGCAATTTGTCGCCGCCGCACCACGACATGATCGCCGTCGGCCGCGCGACGTTGCACACGAGGCTGACGAAGAGGTTCTCGGCTTTCGGCTAGGTCGCAGGAGCGGTCGCGTCGACGGACATGACCGCCAGGCAAGGAGGAACTCGGGACAACAGAATGCCAGAAACCGTCGCCCCGGCTGGAACTAGAACGGATCACGGCTTCCCGGTTTGGTTTCGTCAGTGTGGGCCAGCGCGCTTGCGCGCGCCAAACCGCGCCGCCAGCGCGCTGACCCACGGGGGAACCGTTTGCGCGAGCAAACCGGAAAGCCCTGGCATTGCGCCGGTCAGATCCGCCGCGCGTTTGATCGCAGTGACCTCCGCCGCTGAGGCTGAGGGCGGTCCACCCGCTTTCGCCGCCACTCAGCTTGAGGGTTTCTACCGGCCGTTCTCGGCGCTCGGCGGCTCGGGCCTTTGTTACCGCTGCGTTCTTCGTGGGGAAAATCAACCGACCAAACAAGCCTTGAAGCTCTCGGTGAGGGCGGCGCGGTCGAGGTTCTTGCCGATGAACACGAGAGTGTTCGTGCGCGCGTCGGTGCCCCATTCGCGGTCGAACTTCGCATCGAAGAGCATGTGCACGCCCTGGAACACGAGGCGCTTGTTCGTGCCCTTCACGCAGAGCACGCCCTTCATCCGGAAAATGTCGCCGCCTTTTTTCGCGAGCAGTTCGCTGATCCAGTCGTTGAGCTTCTTGCCGTCGAGATCGCCGGGCGTGTTGATGCCGACGGAGGAAACGTCGCCGTCGTGCGAGTGCTCGTGGCGGAAGGCGCGGTCCCAGTTGTAGCGGAGAAGTTGCGGCTCGGGAATTTTTGGAGCCGGCGCGCCCTCGCCCCGGTCGGAACGCGGCGAGGGCGCCACATCCCCAATTAAAGGGGTGCGATACAAGTGCGTCGGCACGTCGTGGCCGGTGAAGAGCAGGTAGCGGCCGGGCTCAGTGATCTTGATTCTGAAACTTCCGTGCTCGTCCTTGAGTTTGAGCCGGTGGAGCGTCGCGTCGGAGGCGATGGTCTCGCCGGGCAGCACGATCTTGTCCCAGTCGGAAAACGCGAGCACGGCAGCGTCGATGGCGGCCTGGAGGTCTTTCGCCGACAGTGGGCCGGCGAGCTTGCTCGCGCCATCCGGAGAGCGAGCAAGCTCGCTGCCCACGGGAAGAGAACCGGAACGCGGCGACTCTGCTGGCCAGCAGAGCGCGTCTCCAGGAAGACGAGCGAGCACGACATCGAGCTGGTTGTGATCGTGACCGCAGTCTTCGCTGCAATCATGATCGTGATCATGGCCGTCGTGGTCGTCGCCGGTGTGATGTGCGTGGCCGATGCCGAGTTCGTAGTCCCCGGCGGCGAGCTGCCAGGCGCCGGCCCACTCGAACGGATATTCCGTCTCGAGGAATTGCGAGTCGACCGTGAGGGCGCGTTCGAGGTTGAAGCCGCCGACGTTGATCACCTGGTCGAGGTCGATGGCGGCGTTCTGCGTGCGGCGGACGCGCGCGACGGCGTTGACGGACTTGATGCGCTTCTCCAGCGCATCGAGTTCGGCCGGCGCGACGAGGTCGGTTTTGTTGAGCAGCACGACGTCGGCGAAGGCGATCTGCTTCACGGCCTCGGGCGAGTCGCCGAGGTGGAGGAGGATGTGTTTCGCATCGACGAGCGTGACGATGGCGTCGAGCCGGAATTGCTCCTTCATTTCCGGGTCGGAGAAAAATGTCTGCGCGACGGGCGCGGGGTTGGCGAGGCCGGTGGTCTCGATGAGGATGGCGTCGAGCCGGTCCTTGCGCTTCATCAGCCGGCCGAGGATGCGGAGGAGATCGCCGCGCACGGTGCAGCAGATGCACCCGTTGTTCATCTCGAAAATTTCCTCGTCGCTCTGGATGACGAGCTGGTTGTCGACGCCGACTTCGCCGAACTCGTTTTCGATCACGGCGATTTTCTTGCCGTGCTGCTCCGTGAGGATGCGGTTGAGCAAAGTGGTTTTGCCGGCGCCGAGGAAGCCGGTGAGGACGGTGACGGAGATGGGCGGGAGGGACATCAGGAAAAGAAGCTAGGAGCCAGAAGTCAGAATCCAGAATGAAGAAAGACGCAAGCGGGTTGGCGGCGGGCGCATTGCGGCATTGACGTGCCCCCGGGCGCGCGACTCTCTTGGGCCGGTGACTGTGAGGCGCCCGCCAGTGGCCGGGGTGGGGCCCGCCCGCCAGTGCCGCGCCTTCCCCTGATGTCCTTTTTCGAGCAATACCTCACGGAGCTTCGCGACCTGCGCAGCACGGGAGCAACCGTCAAGGAGACTTCGTATTATCCCGCGCTGGCCGCGTTGCTCAATGCCGTGGGTGCCGGCCTGAAGCCGTCGGTCCGTTGCGTCGTGCAGGTCGCCAGCACGGGCGCCGGCATCCCGGACCTCGGTCTTTTCGCCGCGGATCAATTTGAGAAAAAAGCGGCCCATGAACCGCGGCCCGGCCAGTTGCCCGCGCGCGGCGTGGTCGAGGCCAAGGGCGTCGCCGACGACGTGGAGGCCGTGGCGAAATCGGAGCAGGTGAAGAAATACCTCGGCCGCTACGGCGCCGTGCTGGTGACCAACTACCGGGACTTCCTGCTCGTGGTGCGCGACCGCGCCGGCCGGCCGGTGCCGGCCGAGCGTTGCACCCTCGCGGCCAGCGCGGCGGATTTCTGGCGGCAGGCGCAAAATCCGAAACTCCTCGCCGCCGCCCACGAGGTGCCGCTGACGGAGATGCTGGCCCGCGTGCTCCTCGCCACCGCCCCCGTCACCCAGCCGCGCGATGTGGCGTGGTTTCTCGCCTCCTACGCCCGGGTCGCCCGCTTCCAGATCGGGCATTCTTCGCTCGCCGAACTCGACTCGCTGCGCCTCGCGCTGGAGGAGGCGCTCGGGGTGAAATTCAAGGACGCGAAGGGCGCGCACTTCTTCCAGTCCACCCTCATCCAGACGCTCTTCTACGGGGTCTTCTCCGCGTGGGTGCTCTGGCACCGCGAGCGCGGACCGGTCAACCCGGACGACCGGTTCGACTGGCGGACCTCGGCGTTCACGCTGCAGGTGCCGGTGATCGGCGGATTGTTTCACCAGCTCTCGAATCCGCGCCGGCTCAAGCCGCTCGGGCTCGACCTCATCCTCGACCGCACGGCCGGCGTGCTCAACCGCGTGGACCGCGCGGCGTTCTTCGGCGCCTTCGACGCGGGCGACGCCGTGCAGTATTTCTACGAACCCTTCCTCGAGGCCTTCGACCCCGAGCTGCGCAAGGAACTGGGCGTCTGGTATACGCCGCGCGAGATCGTGCAGTATCAGGTGGAGCGCGTGGACCGCGTGCTGCGCGAGGAGCTGAAAATCGCCGACGGCCTCGCCGATCCTTCCGTCTACGTGCTCGACCCGTGCTGCGGCACCGGCGCTTACCTCGTCGAGGTGCTGCACCGCATCGAGCGCACGCTGCAGGCCAAGGGCGACGCGGCCCTCGTGGCCAGCGACCTCAAGCAGGCGGCGGCCGGCCGCGTCTTCGGTTTCGAGTTGCTGCCCGCGCCCTTCGTCGTCGCGCACCTGCAAGTCGGCCTGCACCTCAACCGCGCCGGCGCCGCCTTCGCCGACACTGAGCGCGCCGGCGTTTACCTGACCAACACCCTCACCGGCTGGGAGCCGCCCGACGAGGCGATCAAGAAACGCCTCCGCCAGCTCGCGCTCGATTTCCCCGAGCTGGGCGGCGAACGCGACGCCGCCGACGCCGTGAAGCGCGGCAAGCGCATCCTCGTCGTGCTCGGCAATCCGCCCTACAACGGCAACGCCGGCACTGCCACCGAGGAGGAGGGCGGCATCGTCGAGGTTTACAAGGGCGCCTACACCGACGCGCAGGGCAAGCGCCGCTACCGGCTCAACGACCCTGCCTCACGCGGCGGCAGCGGCATCAAGAAATTCAACCTCGACGACCTTTACGTCCGCTTTTTCCGCATCGCCGAACGCTGCATCGCCGAGATGAACGGCACCGGCGTCGTCTCCTTCATCTCGAACAATTCCTGGGTGAGCGAACCGTCGTTCGTCCTCCTCCGCGAGCGGCTGCACGGCGCCTTCGACCGCATTTGGATCGAGAACATGCACGGCAACCGGAAAATTTCCGAATACGCCCCCGACGGGCGCGTGAGCGAGACGGTATTCGCCATCCCCGGCTTTTCGCCGGGCATCAAGCAAGGCACCGTCATCTCGACCTGGGTGCGGAGGAAGGGCCACCATCCTGGCTGCGAAGTTTTCTACCGCGACGACCTCGACGAAGCCAAAGCACCGGAGCGCCGCGCCCACCTGCTCCGCACGCTCACGGAAAAGAATCCGCAGAAAAATTATCACCGCGCCCGCCCGTCGCCTGCGAACCGCTATTCCTTCGCTCCGATGCGGGTGTCGGCGGCCTACCAAGCGTGGCCGACACTGCCCGAATTGGCCTTGAAGCCGGCCTACAACGGACCGGTGGAGCGCCGCGGCAGCGCCTTGATTTCCTTGCAACGAGAGCCGCTGGTCGAACGGATGCGCGCCTACCTCGACGCCTCGGTCTCAGATGAGGATGTCGCCGCACTGCACGCGTCACTGCTGATGACGGGCAACCGCATCGAGGGACCGAAAGCCCGCAGGAAAATTCAGGCGGAGCACAAATTTGATGAGACGAAGGTCGTGCGCTACCCGGTCAGGCCGTTCGATTTTCGCTGGTGCTATCTCGACAACCTCCGGCCGCTCTTCAGCGAACCCAGCCCCGACCTGCTGGCGATGCGCAGCCTCGGAGTGCCGCAGGGCTTCCTGATCTCGCGCGACACGGCGGACAAAGACCCCGAGGGCCCGCCGTTCTATTTCTCCCGGTTCGTGTGCGACTACGACAGCATCTCCGGCCACGCGCGGCATTTTCCGCTCTGGGTCCGCAACGGCACGCTGAAGAAAAAGGTCGACGAGAAAGTCATGTGGCTGTTGCAGGAGGCCGCGCCCGGCGAGGCCGACGGCCGCACGCTCGCCAACCTGTCGCCCCGCACTCGCGCCTACTTGCTCGGCCTCGGCCTGCCCGATCCCGATGCGGCGGGCAACGACAGCGTGGCCGGACTCGTGTGGTTGCACGCGCTCGCCATCGGGTTCAGCCCGGCGTATCTGGCGGAGAACTGCGACGGCGTCCGCCAAGGCTGGCCGCGCGTGCCGCTGCCGAGTTCATTGGGGACGCTGGAAGATTCCGCGGCCCTCGGCTGGCAAATCGCCGAGTTGCTGGAGACTGAATGCAGCGTGACAGGTGTGACCTCCGGCACGTTGCGGCCCGAGTTAAAAGGGGTCGGCGCGCTCGCCAAGAAAAACCAGGATGGCGAATTCGCTGCGCACACGCAGATCGACCCGGCGGCGGATTTGAAAGTCACCGCGGGTTGGAGCCATCTCGACAACTTGGGCCGGGTCACGCCCGGGGCGGGCGCGGTGGCGGAGCACGCGGCCGAGAAACCTGCTCCGTGGGCGGCGACGCTCGATGTGTTCCTCAACGACAGCGTGGCGTGGCGCGGCGTGCCCAAGGAGGCGTGGGAATTCTATCTCGGCGGCTACCAGGTCTTGAAAAAGTGGCTCAGCTACCGGGAGCACGGCCCGGCGGAAAAGCCGGTCCTCGGCCGCGCGCTGACGAAGGAGGAGGCGCGGGCCTTCACCGACATCGCGCGCCGCGTGTCGGCGCTCGTGCTCCTCCAGCCGGCGCTCGACCAAAACTACCGCGCCGTTTCCGCCGCGACGCACGTCTGGCCGAGCGGGGGAGTTTGACGATGGAGAAACTGCCGCCACTCACCGGCGAGCCGCGCCCCGGCCGCTACCGCCATTACAAGGGCAACGAGTATCGCGTGGTCATGTTGGCGCGGCACTCGGAGACGCGGGAGGAACTCGTCGTCTATCAGGCGCTCTACGGCGAGTGGGGGATGTGGGTGCGCCCGCGCGCGATGTTTCTCGAGACGGTCGAAGAGGGCGGGCGGCGCGTGCCGCGGTTCGCACGGATTGGCGAGTGAACCGCGGGTGGACGGCGAAAATTCCGGTTGACCACGGATGGCACGGATAAAGACGGATGCGAGCCGATGAGAACCCAGCGCATCGGCCTCGCAGTTCACGAGCACAGTCAAAGCGCGAAATTATGATCCGGGAAACGATCCGGCTGTATCCGCGACATCCGTGGTTAAAAAACTCCGGGTTTTGCGCCGGAGTGGCGATTGAGCGCGTCAGACGCGGCGCAGTTTCAGCCCGTAGTGCCACGGGGGCAGCTCGAAGCTCGCGCCGTCGGCCGCGAGTCCGGCCTCGGCGGCCCAGGCGGCGACCTGCTCCGGCCGGGGGCGGATGGCGAGCGAGGGACCGCGCGGCGTGGCGAGGTCGCTGCGCCAGTGGATGACCGCGACCAAACCGCCCGGCCGCACGGCGTCGTGCGCGGCGCGCAGCAACGCGACGGGCTCTTCTGCGTGCAGGATGTTGAAAAGCAGCGCGGCGTCGCAGGAGCCGGGCGCGACACCGAAGCCGCCGGCCAACACGTCGCGCCGTTCCGCCTTCACGTTGGCGAGGCCGGCGGCGGCGGCGCGCTGCGCGGTGAGCGCCACCATCTCCGCCTCGATGTCGAACGTATGCACGGTGCCGCCGATGCGCCGCGCGAGCGGCAGGGTGAACGTGCCGTAGCCGCAGCCCAGCTCGGCCACATCGCCGGTGGCCGGACCGAAGCCGAACGCGTCGAGGATGCGCGGCACATCGTGCAGCGTCTCCCAGTAGTCCGGCGGCGGCATGCCGCTCTCGCGCAGTTTCATGGTGCGATCAGATTTCCACTTCCTTCGCGTCGCTGTCGCGGTGGGCCATGCGGTAGAGCGCGGGGAGCACGACGAGGGTCAGCAACGTGGAGCTGATGATGCCGCCGATGACGACGGTCGCGAGGGGGCGCTGGACTTCGGCGCCGGCGCCGGTGGCGAGGGCCATCGGCACGAAGCCGAGGCTGGCCACGAGCGCCGTCATGAGCACGGGGCGCAGGCGCGTGAGGCAGCCTTCCTCCACGGCCGCGTCGAGGGGCTGCCCCCCGGCGCGCAGCGTGCGGATGAAGGAGATCATGACGAGGCCGTTGAGCACGGCCACGCCGGAGAGCGCGATGAAGCCCACGCCGGCCGAGATCGACAGCGGAATATCCCGCAGCCAGAGCGCGGCGATGCCGCCGGTGAGCGCGAGCGGCACGCCGGTGAAGACGAGCAGCGCGTCCTTCGCGTTGCCGAAGCTCATGAAGAGCAGCCCGAAGATCAGCAGGAGCGCGACGGGCACCACGATGCGGAGCCGCTGGCTGGCGGAGATGAGTTGCTCGAAGGTGCCGCCGTATTCCAGCCAGTAGCCGGCGGGCACCTTGACCTGGGCGGCGACGCGCTGCTGGGCCTCGGCGACGAAGCCGCCGAGGTCGCGGCCGCGCACGTTGGCGGTCACGACGACGCGGCGCTTGCCGTTCTCGCGGCTGATCTGGTTGGGGCCGGGGGCGATGCCGATGGTGGCGACCTCGCGCAGGGGAATGAAGGAGCGCGGGGGCGCGCTGCCGGCGAGCATGTCGCCGCGCAACGGGGCGGGGAGCACGCGGGCCTCGTCCTCATCGAGCCGCGGCAGGGCGACGGGGAGTTCCCGGAGGGCGTCGAGGTCGGTGCGGAGGGTTTCCGGCAGGCGCACGACGAGGTCGAAGCGGCGGTCGCCCTCAAACACCTGGCCGACGGCGGTGCCGCCGAGCGCGGTGGAGATGAGTTCCTGCACCTCGGCGACGGCGAGGCCGTAGCGGGCGACGGCCTCGCGGTCGAGGTGGACGGTGAGCAGCGGCAGTCCGGTGGTCTGCTCGATCTTCACGTCGGCGGCGCCGGGCACGGTCTGGAGCGTGGCTTCGATCTGGCGGCCGACGGCGGTCATCACGTCGAGATCATCGCCATAGACTTTCACGGCGACATCGGAGCGCACGCCGGAGATGAGTTCGTTGAAACGCATCTGGATCGGCTGGGTGAACTCGTAGTTGTTGCCCGGCACCTGCTCGACGGCGGCCTGCATCGCGGCGACGAGATCGGCTTTGGGGCGGCGCGGGTCGGGCCACTGGTCGCGGGGTTTGAGCATCACGAAGGTGTCGGCGACGCTCGGCGGCATGGGATCGGTGGCGACCTCGGCGGTGCCGAGCTTGCCGACGACCTTGTCCACTTCGGGGAAAGTTTTCACGGCGGCCTCGACCTCGCCTTGCATCTTGAGCGCTTGGGTGAGGCTGGTGCCCGGGATGCGCAGGGCGTGCAGGGCGATGTCGCCCTCGTCGAGGCTGGGGATGAACTCGGTGCCCATCCGCGCGGCCATGAGGCCGGCGAGCGCGACGAGAACGACGGCGGCGAGCGCGGCGGCGGGACGCACCGACATGACGAAGCGCAGCGTCGGCCGGTAGAGGGCCTTGGCGCCGCGGATCGCGAGGTTGTCCTTCTCCGAAACTTTGCCGGTGACAAAAATCGCCACGGCGGCGGGCACGAAGGTGATCGCGAGGAGCATCGCGCCGATCAGGGCCGTGACGACGGTGAACGCCATCGGGTGAAACATTTTCCCTTCCACGCCGGTGAGGGCGAAGATGGGGATGTAAACCACGGTGATGATGAACACGCCGAAGATCGACGGCGTGATGACCTCGGCGGTGGCCGCGGCGGCGAGGGTGAAGCGCTCGGGTTTGCTCAGGAGCCGGTTGAGCCGGTGCTGCTCGTGGCCGAAGCGCCGGAGGCAGTTCTCGATGATGATGACGGCGCCGTCCACGATGAGCCCGAAGTCGAGCGCGCCGAGGCTCATGAGGTTACCCGAGGTTTTGTTGGCCACCATGCCGGTGATTGTGAAGAGCATGGCGAGCGGGATGACGGCCGCGGTGATGAGGGCGGCGCGGAAATTGCCGAGCAGCAGAAAAAGGATCGCGACCACGAGCAGGGCGCCTTCCACCAGGTTTTTCTGCACGGTGGCGATGGTGCGGTCCACGAGCGCGGTGCGGTCATAGACGGTTTTCGCCACGACGCCGGCGGGCAGGCTGCGGTTGACGGTGTCGAGCCGGGCGGCGACGCGGGTGGAGACGGCGCGGGAGTTCTCGCCGATGAGCATGAAGACGGTGCCGAGCACGACTTCGCGGCCGTTCTCGGTGGCCGCGCCGGTGCGCAGCTCGTCGCCGAGGAGCACGTCGGCCACGTCGCGCACGCGCACGGGCTGGCCGCCGCGGCGGGCGACGACGATGTGGCCGATCTCGGCGAGGTCGCGCACCTGGCCGGGCACGCGGATGAGATACTGTTCGCCGAAGCGCTCGATGTAGCCGGCGCCGACGTTGGCGTTGTTGCGGGCGAGGGCGTCGAGCACGTCGCGCAGGGTGAGGCCGTAGGCGAGCAACTGCGCGGGGTGCGGGGTGACGTGAAACTGTTTCACGAAGCCGCCGACGGTGTTGACCTCGGTGACGCCCGCGAGGTTGCGGAGCTGCGGGCGCACGACCCAGTCCTGGATCTCGCGCAGGTCGGTGGGCGTGTAGGCGCGGCCGTCGGGTTTTTTTGCGCCGGGCTTGGACTCGACGGTGAACATGAAGATCTCGCCGAGCCCGGTGGAGATCGGGCCCATGCTGGGCTCGAGGCCGGGCGGGAGTTGGGACTTCACCTCCTGGATGCGCTCGTTCACGAGCTGGCGGGCGAAGTAGATGTTGGTGCCGTCCTTGAAGACGACCGTCACCTGCGAGAGGCCGTAGCGGGAGAGCGAGCGGGTGTAGTCGAGGCTGGGCAGGCCGGCCATCGCGGTCTCGACGAGGTAGGTGACGCGTTGCTCGGCCTCGAGCGGGGAGAAGCCGGCGGCCTCGGTGTTGATCTGCACCTGGACGTTGGTGATGTCAGGCACCGCGTCGATGGGCAGCCGCTGGTAGTTGTAGAGGCCGAGCGCGCCCATCCCGAGGGTGATGAGGAGGACGAGCCAGCGATGGCGGATGGAGAAATGGAGAAGAGGTTCGAGCATGGCGGGGTCTCCTTAGTGGTCGTGCGAGGCGCCGGATTTGCCGATGTCGGCCTTGATGAGGAAACTATTTTCCACGACGTAGGCTTCGCCGGCGGCGAGCCCCTTGAGCACCTCGACGTAGCCGCCGCCGCGCCGGCCCAGCTCCAGCGGCCGGGCCTGGTAGAGGTCGCCGTGCTGCGAGAACACCACCGTGAAATCGAAGAGCGTCTGCAACGCCGACTCGCGGACGGCGACGGGCACCGTGGCCTCCGCGAGCGCGATCTCCGCCTTCACGAACAGGCCGGCGTGCCAGCGATGATCGGGATTCGGCAGGACGACGCGCGCCGTCAGCGTCTGCGCTTCGGCCGAGCCGGTGGGCGCGATCCACGCGATGGTGCCGTGCGCGGCCGCGCCGCCATCCTCCGCCTCGATGACGACGGCCTGGCCGACCTTGGCCCGCCCGTGGTTGCGCTTGGGGACGTTGAGATCGATCCACACATCGGCGAGATCGGCGATGAGGTAGAGGGTCGCGCCGTCGGCGACGGTCTCGCCGGCGAACACGCCGCGGTCCACGATGACGCCGGCGATGGGCGCCCGCACTTCGATGGTCGCGAGCGACTGGTTGGTCTCGACGAGGGCGAGGATTTCGCCGGCCGCGACGGTGTCGCCGATGGCCTTGCGCGCCTCGTGGACCACGCCGCCGAAACGCGGGACGGCGCGGGCCATCTGGTTGGCGTTGAGTTTGACCTGGCCGTAAACCGCCAGGGTCTCGGTCATGGTCGCCGGGCCGGCGGCGGCCACGGTCACGCCGGAGCGTTGCGCGGCGGCGGCGCTGATCGTGGTCTGCATCTCGGGGGCCGCGAAGGCCCAGCGATGCGCGCGGCCGGCGTGCGTGGCGGTGATCTCGTAGCTGAAGGAGTGTGGCTCGGCGACTTCGTGATCGCCGCGCGCAAAGTCATCCGCCGGGGCAAAGGCAAACGCGTCCAGCTTGTCGCCGGGGCGGGTGAGTTGCACCGTCAGCTTCACGTCGGCGGGCGCGAGAGGCTTGCCGCCCTGGCGGAACCACGCGCGGAATTCGGGCGGCACGCCGTCCTCGAAGATCGCCAGCTCCAGCGTGAAATCGCCGTCGGCGAGGAGCCGCCCGTTGTGCGGGCCCTTGGGCATTTCGGCCGGTGGAGCGCCCATGCCGTGCTCGTCGCCGGAGGAGGCGGCGCGCAGGGAGCCGGGTCGGGTGAGGTAGAAAGCGCCCGCGCCACCGAGGGCGAGGAGGGCGAGGATCGTGAGTGGAAGTTTCAGTTTCATGGGCGTGGCGGATGAGAGAGGGGGGATCAGGAGCGGGGAGTGTCTGGGTGGAGGGGGGCGCCCAGCAGGCGCTCGATTTCGATGACATGCAGATGAAAGGCCGTGGCGTTGGCCACGACCTGGACGCGCAGCGCGATGAGGGATTGCTGCGCGTCGAGCAACTCCAGCAGGGCGAAACGCCCCTTGCGGTAACCTTGCTCGGTCAGCGCGAGAGTTTCCTCGGCGATCGGGATCACTTCCTGCCGGAGCTGGGTCAGGGCGGTGCGGGCGTGCAGCATCTCCTGATACACGTCGAAGAGCGTGGCGCGCATCTCCAGGCGCAGGGCCTCGGCGGTTGCCTCGAGCTGGGCGCGCCGTTCCCGCGCTTCGCGGACGGTGCCTTGCTGCTGGTCGTGCAGTGGCAGCGGGATCGAGAGGCTGGCGACGAAGCCGAAGTCGTCGGTGTTCTCCACGCGCCGCACGCCGCCGCTCACCCGCAGGCCGGAGCGGCGGAGACTCTGGGCCAGGCGCACCTGGGCTTCGCGCCAGCGCGCCTCGCCGGCGAAGCGCGCGAGCACGGGGCTTTTTTCCAGGCGCGCCGCGAGCGCCGCGAATTCCGGCAAGGCCGGCAGCCGGAGCAAGTCGGCCTGCGTCGGGCCGAACGCGGGGTCGGCCGCGCCGAGGACGGCGGCGAGCGACTGCCGGTGCGAGGCGAGTTCGTGCTCGGCGTGCTCTTCCGCGATTTGCAGGAGGGCGAGGGCCGTGCGGGCCTTGTTCAATTCCAGCGGCGAGACGACGGCGGCCTCCACCCGGGCGCGCACGGTGGCGGCGGTTTGCTCGCCGAGTTCGCGGGCGCGGCGGGCGGCGGCGAGCCGCTCGGTGTCGGCCACGGCTTCCGTGAACCGCCGCGCGACTTCGGCGAGCACGTCGAGGCGCTTCGCTTCGTAGTCGGCGCCCGCGAGCGCCCGCTCGCTCTCGGCCGTCTCCACGCGGCGGGCGCGGCTGCCGCCCAGATCAATGACCTGGCTCAGTTGCAGCGTGGTTTCGAGTCCCTTGACGCCGGACAGCGCCCCGGTGCCGAGGAAATTTTCCACCCCGACCAAAAGCTCGGGATTGGGACGGAGGCCGGCTTGCAGGACGCGCGCCTCGGCGACGCGGGTCTCAAAAGCGTAGGCTTGCAGGGAGGGATTTTGGAGCAGCGCCGTGGCGAGCGCGTCGCCGAGCGTGAGCGGATCGCCGGGCGCGGCGTGCGCGGTGCTCGCAGCACCGGCCAGCAAAAGAGCCAGCGCCGGAAAGAGACGCGGCCAAGAAAAAAGTGAACGTTGGGACATGGTGAAATTGAGGGGACGGCCTATGGGGGAACAGAAAAAGCCCGCGGGCCACGCGCGCAGGCGTGGCCAGGGCGAAGAAAAGCGACCGGTCCGCGCAGGGACCGGTCAGGCGCGGAGCGAGGGAGCGCGCGCCAGCGGCGCCGCGCGACGGACGAAATGCCAGCCCACAGAAAACTCCCGCGGAGGCGGATGGCGGTCGGGCGAAAGCGCAGGCTCCACCCAGTCGCGGGTGACCTCGGCGAGATCAAGGATGACGACAACGGGTGCCACGGCGGGCGGCAGCACTTTCACCGACGGCGTGTGGGCGGTGAAGGCGGCCTCTTTCAGGGCGTGAAAACCGTCGTCCGCGCTGCCCGATTGATCCGGCGCACGGTGATGATCTTCATGCGTGAGGACCTGCACCTCGGCGGCCTCCAGCTCGCAATGCAGCATCGCCGGCAGCCAGAGGGCCAGCAGCAGCAGGGCGAGAGGGCGGGCGAGGCGATGCACGTGCGCGACAGTTCCCAGCCGGGCCGCGTTGTCAAGCGCCGGCTTGGCCGTTGGGTGGCGGCGCTGGCGGCGGACCGCTGACGCTGCGTGCCGGCGCCCGCCGTCCGCCGGTGCGTGAGCCGCATGTCCGGCCCGCTCGCAAGCGCGCCCAAAAATTCGCGCCGAAGTCCCGCCGACCGGCGCGGCGAAGTGTCATATAATAAGTGACACTTCCCTCTGGGGCGTCCGGAAAGTGTCACGTATTAAATGACACTGCGGGCCGGGCGTCGGGCCGGGCGTCCCGCGCTCCGGCGGGCGGGGCGGGTCAGAACCGATACGTCCACGCGGCTTTGAGGGAGGTGTCGTTCTGCACGGGGCGGAAATGGTCGAGGGAGGTGTCGTAGCCCTCGTTGACGATGGCGAAGATTTCGTTGCCGGGCTGGACGACCCACTTGAGCCGCAGGTTGACGCCGAGCTGGTCGGAGAAATTATCGTATTGCGCGAGCAAGCTGAGCTGGAGGTCGGGCGTGAAAGTGTAGACGGCCTTGGCCGAGCCGATGCGCAGATTGAAATTGCCCTCGGGCAGGCGGATCTCGCGGAGCTTCCAGCCGGCGTTCAGCTCGAGGTGGCGGGAGGGGCGCCAGCCGAGGGCGAGTTCGTAGTCGTCGCGGTGGCCGGTGTAGAATCCCAGACGGCGCCACTGGATCTCGAGGTTGACGGGCCGCGAGCGGTTGGAGAAATAGAGAAACTGGAACTGGGTCCACGCGTAGTCGCCGACGGGGATGACGATGCCGGGCCGGATCGCGAACGGCGTGTCGAGCCGCTCGCGGTGCCGTTGGACTTGGAAATTCAGGAAGTCGCCGGCGGGCGTGCCGGCCTCGAGGGCGGGGAACCAGAGGGTGTCGTCGAGGCGCCGGCCGCGGAGGTCGGTGACGAGGTCGGCCTCGGCGACGAGGTCGATGCGGCGCAGCCAAAAATTGTCGCGATACCAGCGGTAGCGGGTGAAGAGATGGTGGTCGCGGATGCCGGTGCGGGGCACGAAGCCGAGGGCGGGTTCGAAGCGGGAATCGATGCGGCTGAAGAACACGAAGGCGGTGAACGGATCGTTGGGGTAGTCGAGGGCGAGGGTGGCGGCGGTGCCGCGGCCGCCGGCGAAGTCGGAGTCGGTCGCTTGGATTGCGGCGTGGGCGGCGACGGTCTTGCGGTCGGCGAGGTGGGAGTTGAGGTAGTTGAAATCGGCGCCGACGAGGGTGTTGTCGCCGTTGAAGCGCGGATCGCCGTGGGTGAAGATGAGGCCGGCGCTGGATTCGCCGAGGACCTGGACGGCGGCGCGGCCGACGAGGAGATTTTTTGCGTCGAGGCCCTCGTGCGCGGCGGTCTGCACGTCGAGGAGGCCGAGGGTCAGCGGGCCGGTGCGGCCGGTGAGTTTCACGCCGCCGCGGAGGTCGACTTTGGTGCCGTCGTCGGCGAGGCCGATGCGGCGGGAGAAGAAGGGCAGCGGATCCTCGCGGAGACCGGCGAAGGTGAAGAGGGAGGCGTCCTGGGTGAAGAAGCTGCGTTTCTCGGGGAAGAAAAGGGAGAAGCGGCCGAGGTTGACCTGCCGCTCGTCGACCTCGGCGTCGGCGAAGTCGGTGTTGACGGTGAAGGTGGCGGCGAGCGACGGCGTGACGTGCCAGACGAGGTCGAAGCCGGGTTTGAAGTCGGCGGTCTTCTCGCCGGACTGCGGGGCCGAGCGGCGCGTGAGCGAGGCGAAGGGCTTGAAGTCGAGGCCGCGCCCCTGCCGGAGGCCGGTGAGCCCGCGGAGGGTGCCGAGGTTGGGCAGCGAGGTGGTCGGCTTGTTGCGGACGCGGCCGGCCCAGCGCATGACCTCCTGGGTGCGGCGGACGGCGCGCGCGACATCGAAGCCCCAGACGTCGTTGGCCGGATCGAAGGAGAGACTCTTCACCGGAATCGTGAACTCCGCGCTCCAGCCCGCGTCGTCAATCGAGGTGCGGCCGAGCCAGATGCTGTCCCACTCGGGGTTGGCGTCGTCCTTGTTCTGGACGAGGCCGTCGTGGCGGCCGCCGGCGGCGGTGAGGGCGAAATAGTAGCCGTCGTTCTGGCGGTGAAAGGTGTCGAGCACGATGCGCACGATGTCGTCGGAGCCGTTGTCCTGATCGCGCTGCATCGAGTAGGCGCGGATGCCGGCGCGTCCCGCGGTGTCGTGACAGCGGACGGCGACGTAAAGGTAGTCGGTGTCGTAGGTGGCCCAAAATTCGGTGTGCTCGCGCGGCGCGGCGTTCTCCTGCGGCTCGATCTGGCGGAAGTCGTCGCTGTGCGCGGCGCGGTCCCATTCGCCGGGGCTGAGGACGCCGTCGATTTTCGGGGGCGTCGTCGTCGGATGAATGTCGAGCACGGGCGCGGCGGAGAGTGCCGTGGCGGAGCTGAGGGCGCAGGCGGCGGCGATCAGGAAGGCGGGTCGGAACATGAGCGTGGTGCTACGGCGGGCGGGGGGAAAACTTGGAGAGAATTTCCTCTGGGGGTGTTTGCCCCCGAGAACTCCCGAAACGCGCCGGAGTTTCAACCAATCTTCGTTCTCCGGTTCATAATATAAGATGAACGGGGGGAGCCGGCCGCAGGCGGCGCGCGCGTCGCCCGAGCGTCGGCGAGTGAGCAGCCGGCTTGGGCCGAGCGGAGGGTCCGGCTCCGTCCCGTCCGCGGGGCGTGAAAAGACGGACGACACAGAGGCCGTCCCTCCGCGGCGCGTTCTTGACGGGCGGCTCCAGATTCGAGCGACCCCGACCCGGGGGCTGGCCGGTGGTGTGGGGCGGAAAAAAGCCCGCACCGGGAAAGGTGCGGGCCTCGGAGTTCTACGGAGCCGCGGGCTTACTTGGCCGGGTCGTCTTTCTTCTCTTTGCACTCGTTGCCGTCGGGGCACTGCTCGGCCTTGGCCGTGCAGGATTTGCCGTCGGCGCAATGCGCGGCTTTGTCCGCGCAAGACTTGCCGTCGGCCGGGCAGGAGCCTTTGCCGTCGGCGCAACAAGTCGCGCCGGCCTGGCAGCAGCTTTTGCCTTCGGCGCAGCAGCAGCTTTTTTCGGCCTTGGGTGCGGCGGCGTCGGCCGCGGCGAAGCCGGTGGCGGTGAAGGCGGCGAGCGCCAGGAGCGCGAGGAGGATACGGGAGTTTTTCATAGATAGTTTTTTCAGAATTTGGTTTTTGGTTGATGACAATTTGACCGGTCAGCCGAGACCTCGCGGCGGCGGCAGGGGCGGGGGGCCGTTGCGTTGCAGGCCGGTCTGGGCCGGCAAATCGAGGCGCGCCGCCGACGCGAGCGGGGCGGCGGGGCGGTCGGGAGCAGAGAGGACGGCGAGGCAACAATTGGCGCTGCCCGGCAGGCACGCGGCGCAATCGCGCGCGGGTTGCCCGGTGCCGTCGGCCGCGGGGTGCTCGGGGCACGCCTGCTGGGCGCGGCAACAGAGCTGTCCGGCAGCGGGCGTCGGCGGCCCTCCGCTCAGCACCGCCACGGGCGCGAGCACCGTAAAGAGGGCGAGGAGGAGAGGCCAGACGAGGCGTTGCATGGGCGGTGATTGCTAGCGGTGGGAGCGAACTCGGCAACAGTTATTCCGGGCGCGGGCCGGCTCCGGCACGGCTTTCCGGTTCGGTTTCGTCAGGGTGGGCCAGCGCGCTTGCGCGCGCGGATTCGCGCTCGCAAGCGCGCTGACCCACGGGGGAACCGTTGGCGCAAGCAAACCGGAAAGCGCTGGCGGCCCCGGGAGCGGCGGGCCGGAGATGGGGCGCGAGTTCGGCGCGGACCTCCGCGAGGGCGGCGGGCAGCGCGGGCGAGGCGAGCATCGCGCGCGCGACGGCTTCGCCGAGAATCTGGCCGGCCACGATGTCGCTCGGATAATGCACGCCCGAGAGCAGTTTGAAGCGGCGCGTCTCCGCCGCGCGCTGGGCGAAGCCCGCGGCGTGCGCCGGCATCAACTCGCCGAGCAACGCGGCCCAGAGCGACGACTGGATGCCGTGGCCGCTCGGGTAGGCGCCCGAGTCGGAGAACTCGACGCAAGGGTGGAGGCGCGCGTCGAGGAACGACGGGCGGCGGCGCGGCCAGAGCGCCTTCGCGGTGCGGTTGATCGTCGCGAAGTCCTCGCGCACGAGCGCGAAGAACGCGGCCGTCCTGGGCAGGCGAGCGGCGGTGAACCACGGGCCGACGACGTCGGAGCCGAAGAGGAAAATGTCCTCGTCCTCGATCACCTGGCAGCGGGCGGCCTGTTCGGGGGTGCGCGCGGTCTGGAGTTGCACGAGCACTTCAAACTCGGAGCGCGTGACGATGGAGTCGGCCGCGGGCGGCGGCGTGATGAGCGCGCGGACATCGACGGTGCCGGGCGCGAGGAAGTGCGGCGCGGGCGGCGTGTGCTTGGCGAGCTGCGGCGTGAGCTCGGCCCGCACTTCGGCGAGCGCGACCTGCAGTTTCGACGACTTGAGCATTTCGCGGGCGATGGCTTCGCCGAGGACTTTTCCCGCGATGGTGTCGCTCGGAAAATGGGCGCTGCCGGCGACGCGGCTCCAGCGGACGAGGGCGGCTTGGCGCTGCCAGGCGGCGGCGTGGGCGGGCAGCAGCTCGGTGAGGAGCGCGGCGACCAGTGCGGCGCGCGTGCTGTGGCCGCTGGGGTAGGCGGTGTTGTGCGGTTTCTCGATGAACGGGGTGATCGAGGGATCGGCGAGGTAGGGGCGCTGGCGCATCCACGTGGCCTTGGCGCGTTCGACGATGGGTGTGGCTTCGCGGTAAATCTGGTCGAAGATCGCGGCGGTGCGTGTGAGGTTCGCGGGCGTGCACCAGTCGCCGAGGACGGGCGCGAGCAGTTTGAAGACCTGTTGCGGGTCGTAGAGGCGTGCGAGCGTTTCCTGTGCGGGCGTGCGCTCTTCGGCGATGAAGCGGGCGGTTTCGAGCTCGGCCTGCGCCCAGACCGTGCCGTCGGCCGGCGGCGGCGGGAGCAGTGCCGGAACGTCGATCGCGGTCGGCGCGACGAAGTCGGCGGTCGTCGGCGTGAGGTCGGCGGCGCGCGCGACGAGCGCGAGCGCGAAGAGGAACGGCAGAGCGAAGCGGCGGAGCATGGGAAAATTATTGGACGGTGCGGAGCTGGATGGAGTCGATGCGGCGGTTGTTCTCCGCCTGCACGTCGGAGACGATGACGAGTTTGTCGCCGGCCCGGAGGCGGCCGATGCTCACGAGCGAGGTGATGGCGCGCTCCAGGGTGCTCTCGGGGTCGGTGAAGGGCGCGAGATAAAACGGCTCGACGGAGCGGACCATCCGGAGATGCCGGAGGGTCTCGAGGTTGTCGGTCACGGCGAGGATGCCGGCGCGGGCGGGGCGGTGGGCGGCGAGGCCGGCGGCGGTGGTGCCGTGCTTGGTGAAGGCGAGGAGGGTGGAGCCCGAGACTTCGTTGGCGAGGACGACGGCGGAGCGGTAGATTTTCATGCGCTCGGCGAGGAACACGGCGGGCTCGGGGAAATCGTTGGCGAGTTCCTCCTCGATGCGGGTGGCGATCGTCTTGAGGACGGCGACGCATTCGAGCGGGAAGCGGCCGACGGTGGTTTCGCCGGAGAGCATCACGCAGTCGGCCTGCTCGAAGACGGCGTTGGCGACGTCGGTGATCTCGGCGCGGGTCGGCATGGGCTGGCCGATCATCGACTCGAGCATGTGGGTGGCGATGATGACGGGGCGGCCGATGGCGAGGCAGGTCTTGACGGCGCGCCGCTGGATGACGGGGAGTTCCTCGAAGGGCACCTCGATGCCGAGGTCGCCGCGCGCGACCATGAGGGCGTCGGTGGCGGAGATGATCTCGTCGAGGTTGTCGATGGCGGACTGGTCCTCGATCTTGGCGACGATGCGGGCGCGGGATTTGTGTTCCTTGAGGAAGGCGCGGAGCTGGAGGATGTCGGCGGCTTCGCGCACGAAGGAGAGGGCGACGAAGTCGATGCCTTCGGCGATGCCGACGAGCGTGTCGCCGCGGTCCTTCTCGGTGAAGGAGGGGAGGTTGACGTGGACGCCGGGGAGGTTGATGTGGCGGCGGGAGGAGAGCGAGCCGGGGGTGAGGACGCGGCAGCGGATGTGCGCGTCGTGCTTCTCGAGCACTTCGAGGCGGATGAGGCCGCTGTCCACGAGCACGGTGTTGCCGACGTGAATGTCGTTGATGAGATTCTGGTAGTTCACGTCGACGGAGCGGATTTCCTCGGCGCGTTCGCGTTCGGCGCCGGGTTTGACGGTGAAGTCGAAGATTTCGCCGACCTTCAGTTCGAGGGGCACGGTGAGGTCGCCGGTGCGGATCTCGGGGCCCTTGATGTCCATCATCACGGCGACCTCGCGGCCGGCGACGGCGCTGGCGCGGCGGACGCGGCGGATGACTTCGCGCGTCCAGTCGTGCTTGGCGTGGGCCATGTTCAGGCGGATGACATCGACGCCGGCGGCGATGAGTTGCACGAGCATCGCCTCGCTTTCCGTGGCGGGCCCGAGGGTGGCGATGATTTTGGTGCGGCGGAAGGAGGGGAGGGACATCGGGCGCGCAGTGAAGCCGGGCGGGCCGGCCGCCGCAAAGCTAAAGCTGCCGGTGACACGCGGAGGGCGGCCGGTTACATTTCGGCAAAATTATGGGTGCAGTGCGGGTTTTTTCCGCTACGCATGGGACGATGAGTTCTGTCCTGCCGCCGGCGAGCCCCGTCCCGACCCCGCCGCTTCCGCCCGGCTTTCGCGCGCGCCGCGGCCTGAACTGGGCGGTGGTCGGCCTGACTTACACGAGCTTCTACCTGTGCCGCTACAATTTTTCCTACGCGAACAAGGCGATCAAGGACGAGCTGGGCTTCACGAATCTGGACATGAGCCAGATCCTGTTCTGGAATTTCGTCGCCTACGGCTGCGGCCAGATCATCAACGGGCTGCTGACCGACCGCATCGGCGGCAAGAAGGCGATGCTGATCGGCGCGGCCGGCACGGTGACGGTCAACCTGCTGTTCGGGGCGGCGTCGTTCTGGGGGCTGCTGTCGCTGTTCGCGCTGCTGTGGGGCCTCAACGGCTACCTCCAGTCGTTCGGGGCGCCGGGCTTCATCAAGATCAACAGCGCGTGGTTCAGCGAGAAGGGCCGGGGGACCTTTGCCGGCATCTTCGGCTTCATGATCAACCTCGGGCGCTTCGTCGCGAACAAGCTGCTGCCGGCGCTGCTCGCGGGCTTCGTGTTCCTCGGCATGTGGCACGTGCCGCCGCAACACTGGCGCTGGCTGTTCTGGATTCCCGCCGCAGTGGCGGCGATCGTGGCCGTCGTGCTGGCGATCGTCGTCAAGGACACGCCCGAGGAAATCGGCTATCGGAATCTTTTCCCCGGCGAGGCCGACCATGCCGACCAGGACGTGCGCACCGACATCCGGGTCGTCTTCAAGACGGTCGTCACGAACCACGCGGTGTGGGTGATGGCCTCCGCCTACGCCTGCACCGGCGCCGTCCGCCAGTCGGTGGACCAGTGGTTCCCGACGTATTTTCAGGAGGTCCATCACCTGAACATGAAGGACTCCGGCCAGTTCCAGTTTGTCGGCTTCATGATTCCGTTCGTCGCGTCGGCGGGATCGCTGCTGTCGGGGTGGATTTCCGACCGGTTCTTCCAGTCGCGCCGGGCCCCGGTGGCGATGGGCATCTACGCGATTGAGGTGGTCGTGATCGGCTGCGCCACGCAGATCCACAGCGTGAACTGGGCCGTCTTCTTTTTCGTGCTGATCTCGTTCACCGTGAATTCCACGCACTCGCTCCTCGGGCCGGCGGCGGCGATGGACATCGGCGGGCGCAAGATGGCGGCGTTCGCCTCGGGCGTGATCGACGCGTTCCAATACTTCGGCGCGGCCGTCGCGATCTGGGGGCTCGGCTGGGTGCTCGACCACAAAGGCTGGAGCTGGTATTTCGGCTACATGATTCCGTTCGGCGTCGTCGGAGGCGTCCTGATGTATTCCATCGCGCACCGGACGAGCCTGAAAAAAGGCCACCGGCAGTGACGTTCGCCGCCGGGGCGCGATTTGCCCCGACGGCTTTCCGGTTTCGGTTCGTCCGTGTGGGCCAGCGCGCTCGCGCGCGCCAAACCGCGCGCGCCGGCGCGCTGACCCACGGGGGAGCCGTTGGCGCGAGCAAACTGGATAGCCCCGCGATTTAACCCGGCGGCGGCGTTTTCGGCGTGCCTTGCCCGGGCCGCCGCCTATGGTGCCGCGAATCGTTCGCGCATTCCTCCCTCCCGCTCCCCATGGATTTGGCCCTCGTCTTCGTCGTCCTGCTCACGGTCATCGGCGTTTATTTCTACAATAACCCCATGAAGCACGGGCCGTGGTTCCTGAGCCGGCGCTTCATCAACTGGTTCCCGCTGGGGATGACCTATGCGTTCCTCTACATGGGCCGCTACAACCTCGCCGTCGCCAAGAACGCGCTCGGCACGCTGATGTCGAACCGCGACTTCGGCATGATCTTCGGCATCGGCACCGCGGTGTATGCGTTTTCGTTTCTCGTCAACGGTCCGCTCGTCGACAAGATCGGTGGGAAGAAAGGCATCCTCATCGCCGCGGTCGGCGCGGCGGCGGCCAATCTCGCGATGGGCGTCATCGTCTGGCTCGTGCTCACCGGCCGCACGGCGATCCCGCTCTTCTGGCCGCTCTCGGCGCTCTACGCGCTGAACATGTATTTCCAGAGCTACGGCGCCGTCTCGATCATCAAGGTGAAGGCGAACTGGTTTCACGTGCGCGAGCGCGGCGTGTTCGGCGCGATCTTCGGGACGCTGATTTCGTTCGGCGTCTATTTTGCGTTCGAGTGGGGCCAGGCGATCGTGGACATGACGAAGGCGAAGGCGCCCGACGCGCCCGACTGGATCACGGGCGTGCTGCGCGGGATCTTCGTGCCGGGCGGGGCGACGATGGATGCGA
>JACQFT010000087.1 GCA_016199925.1 Opitutia bacterium
CGCGCGCGGGCTCGCGGCCCGCGGGCCCACCGCGGCACTGCAGGTGGAAGGGGCGACCATCCACTGGCGGCAGAGGCACGATCTGGTTGCGGCGGCCGACGCTTTTCTGCGCGCCGCCGAGCTGCCGGGCGCGCCGTTCTACGCCGGGCGCATCTACGCCGAGCTGCTCGTTGCGCTCGGCCGGAAGCGCGAGGCGCGCGACTGGTTGCGGGCGTGGCTGCCAAGATTGCCCGCCGACCAGCCCGCGGCCCGCGTCGGGGTGGTCGCGGCGCGCCTCGCCGAGCTCGACCGCGAACTCGCCGCGCGACCCTAGCGCCAGATGCTTTGACAAGCGTGGCGCCGCCCCGGCATATCAATCAGCCCCACGACCTCCATGCCTCCCTCGCTGACCGTTCACTGGCCGTATCTCCTCGTCGCGCTCGCGATGCTTTGGTTTCCCCGGCAATGGCTGCGGCTGGGTCCGGCGTTGTGGAAGCGGCGCCGGCGCTCGCAGACCGACGTCGAGCGTTTCTCCAATTCGAGCCCGCCGGGCGACCCGGAAAACAAAACGATCAGTCTCGCCCGCGAGCTGCGCAACAAGCGCAACTACCTCGATTTTCTCCGCGCCGCGCTCGGCGGCTGGGCGCTGCTCCAGTATAGTTTCGAGGCGCACGGGAAGGGCCTGAGCGGCCGGCTGCTGACGGCGCAGGCGGCAGTGCTGCTGGGGGCGACTCTGATCCAGTGTCTGCGTTTCGAGACGCGGTGGGGCTTCTTTGCGCCGATCTTTTTCTTTGCCGGCCTGAGCATCGCGCTGAGCGGGCCGATCCCGGCCTTGTTCGCGCTGGTGTTCATGTTCGCGATCAATCCCGCGATTCCGAATCCGCGGCTCTTCATTTCGCTCTATGCGCTGCTGCTGATTCCGCTCGGGTATTTTCTGGATGCGTCCCGGTCGCTGCTGATCTTGAACGTGCTGTTGCTGTGGCTGCCGCCGGTGCTGAGTCTCCTCGGTCGGCGCTCGATGGCGATCTACGCCAAGAAGCCCAAACTCGTGTGATGGCTGCGCCGGCGCCAACTCGTCCGGGGAAAGTGTGGACCGAGGCGGCGCGACCGCGGACTCTGCCCGCGGCCGTCATCCCGGTGCTGGCCGGCACCGCGCTCGCGTGGGCGCACCGGCAGGCGGACTTCGGGGCGGCGGGCATTTGCCTGGCGTTCGCGGTGCTCGTGCAGATCGGCACGAATTTCGCCAACGACTATTTCGACTTCGTGAAAGGCGCCGACCCGCCGCAGCGCGTCGGACCGCGCCGGGCCGTGGCGGCCGGCCTGATTGCGCCGGCGGCGATGCGTGGCGCGGCCCTGCTGGTGTTCGCCGCGGCCTTTCTCGTCGGGCTGCTCCTCGTGCGCCAACGCGGGTGGGAACTGCTGCCCGTCGGCGTCGCGAGCATCGTCTGCGGACTGGCCTACACCGGCGGGCCGTGGCCGCTCGGCTACAACGGGCTCGGCGACGTGTTCGTGTTTCTCTTCTTCGGCCTCGTGGCGGTGGGGGCCACGTTCTACGTGCAGACCGGCTGGGTCGCGCGCGAGGCCGGCACGGTCGGCGCGGCCATCGGCTTGCTGGCCGCAAACATTCTCGTCGTGAACAATTATCGCGATGCCGACACCGACGCGCGGGCCGGCAAACGCACGCTCGTGGTCCGCTTCGGCCGGCGTTTCGCGATCTGGCAATACGCGCTGTCCGCGCTCGTCGCCTTGCTGGCAACGCCGGCGCTGCTGCTCTCCGGCTATCGCTGGCCGGTGCTGCTGCCGCTCGTGCTGACGCCGTGGGCGTTCAAACTCACGCATGCGCTCGCCGCCTCGCAACAGCCGCAGGAGCAGATCGCCCTGCTCGGCGCGACGGCGAAATTCCTCGCGGCTTATGGACTGCTGCTGAGCGCGGGGATCGTGCTGGGCTCGTAAAGGGCCGGCGCTTGACCTGTCCGCCATAGCCCCGGCGACGGTGGATCGCTGTTTCGCATTGCTGGGTTGGCTGTAGGAGCGGCTTTGTGCCGCGATGGCTCGCGCAGAATCGCGGCGTAAAGCCGCTCCTACAGTTGCAGAAAAAAGACGGGTCAGCTTGCCCGCCGTAGGCTTGGCGAAGGAGGGTGACCGCGCCCTCCAAAATCACTCGCTTCTCTCGCTCAGAGCTTCGCGACGAGTTTCGTCCTGAGCGTGGCCTTGTCCATCATGCCGACGTATTGATCGACGACCTGGCCGTTCTTGAAGAGCAGCATGGTCGGGATCGCGCGGACGCCGTATTTGGCGGCGAGGTCGCCGTTGTCGTCGACGTTGACCTTGGCGATCTGCAGTTTGCCCGCCAGCTCGGTCGAGAGGTCCTCGAGGATCGGCGCGATGGCCTTGCAGGGGCCGCACCAAGGAGCCCAGAAGTCCACGAGGACGGGCGTGCCGGCGACGGCGGCAGTGAAAGTGGCGGTATCGAGTTGGGCGATGGTGGCGGACATGAGGGGAGGTTGCAGAAGTTTGGGGGAAAATCAAATGCAGGCTAGCGCGGCGTGGATTTGTCGATGATTTCGGCCAGCTCGCGCGGTTCGACCGTCTGCAGCGCCTTGCCGCGGGTCTTCAGCTCCTCGAAGGTCTTGAGGACGGTCTCGGTCATGCGCGTGTGCGTCTCGGCGGAGCCGCCGACAAGGGTGAACTGCTCCGCGCTGGTCAGGCGCTGGTGGCCGTCGTCGTTGTCGAGGCCGAGCCCGAGCAGATGACCCTTGTCCTTGGTGCGGCGGCGGCGGCGGGGCGTTTTCTTCATCACGGCGCCAACGTGTCCGGCACGACCGGCGTTTCAAGTGCGATCTGCGCGGGCGCGGTTTCGTCGACCGCCGTGCACTGGATGTCGTCGAAGGCCGCGTTCTGCTCCAGCCGCAGCTTGGCCAGCCGGGTGAGTTCGAGCAGCGCGAGAAAGGTCGCGACGAGGCGGCGGAGCGAAATTTTTTCGGAGAACAGGCTGGAAAACGTGAACTGCCGCTGCGTCTTGATGCGCTCGAGGATGTATTCCATCTGGTCGGCGACGGTCACCTGTTCGGCGTGGATCTGGCCGACGACGAGTTTTTCCGCGAGGCGGCGCAGGATGAGGTTGAAGGAATTCCACAGCTCGATGCGGTCGACATGGTGCAGCGGACGCTCGCTCGCGGGCGCGAACGCCGACGCCGGGCGGCTGAGCAGGTTCTGCGCGTCCAGCGAGAGAGAGCCGAGGTTGCCGGCGGCCTCCTTGAATTTCTTGTATTGCAGCAGTTGGTGGACGAGTTCCCAGCGCGGATCGAGGTCGTCCTCGTCGGCGTTGAGGTCGACGGCCTGCTGGTGGCGCGGGAGGAGCAGGCGGCTTTTGATTTCCATCAACGTCGCCGCCATCACGAAAAACTCGCCCGCGACCTCGAGCCGCAGCTCCTTCATCGCGTAGAGCGCCGCGAGGTATTGGCGCGTCACCGTGTCGATCGGGATGTCGTAGATATCGAGCTCGTTCTTCCGGATGAGGAAGAGCAGGAGATCGAGCGGACCCTCGAACACGGGCAATTTGATGCGATATTCGGCTTCGGCAACCACGCGGCCAGTCGAGGGACGCGCGCGGAGTGGCGCAACCGGAAAAACACGAAACGTTTAGTGCGATGTTCTTAACTGCCCGGACCGTTCGACTGGAATGAATGGCTTATGCCATCGAGGGTAAAGCCAGCACGGCAATCTCAGCCCTTGGGTTTCAGGAAATCGCGAAGTTCACGCACCCTTTGCTCAGTGAGCGAAGCATACGTTGAACTCCTGATTAGAGGCTGCATCGTGCCACCTCGGTAAGTCTCGGCCTGAAACGCGGCTTCCGAATCGCGAAACTTACGCCATGCCTTCTGAGCTTCCTGAAAGAGTCTCTTGGTTTTGGGGTCGTCTGAGACAAGAGTGTCGGCGAGAATTTCCGCCTCCGTAGCCTTGAGCATGTGGTCCCAATATTTTGCGAGATCGCTTGAAGCCATGTTCATCTCATACTGCGACATTGCATTCTGTAAAGTAGAGCGTAGCCGATCAAGTTCAGGCACGCTTGCGTCACTGGCCACCATGGGTCTCGCTAAAAAAAAGAGAATCAGCAGGAGGGAGATTTTCATATGTTGATCCAGGCAGTTAGAATTTCTGACGCGGCAGCGCTACAAGAAACCGTCGGTATTACGGGTGCCGGGGAGGAGCGTTGTGCGACGTGAAACTGCCATCTCACAGCTCCAGTTTTCGCAGGAGCGCCTCGACGGACAACTTGTGGTGGGCGGCGACCGGTTTGATCACACCGCCGATCAGGGTGCCGACTTTCAGCGTCTTGTGATTTGGCACCGTGACATGATGAGTGCCGTTCAAGGCCGTGGTAAGGCGGAGATGCGAACCATCTTGCCGACTGAGTTCGTAACCGAGGGCGCGGAGAGCCTTCGCGAGTTCAGCGCCTGAAACCTGCCGCGGGATTCTCACACGGCCAAAATCTCGTCCCTGACAAAGTGAAGCCGAATGACCTTGGGCATGGGGCCGGGCACGCCGTCGCCGAAGTGGCATTGCACGGCGTCGCGCACCATGGTCCGCAATTCCTCCATGGTTTCACCTTGGGTGACGATGCTGTGACCGAGCGCAGTGGCGACGAATCCGCCGTCGGCTTCGTCTTCGCGCACCTCAAAGATGATCTCACTCATGCGGGCAAAGTAGCTGCCGGGGTCATTTCGGCAAGCTCGCAGTCGGTAACAGAGGCGGCGGACCCAGCGGGTCCGCCCTACCACCGCACCTACGCGCGTCGCAGCACCGCGACGTAGAAGCCGTCAGTGTTGCGGGTGCCGGGGAGGAGAGTGGTGCCGAGGCCGTCGTAGTCGCCGCCGTGGTCGTGCTTTGGTTTCTCGGCGGCGAACTCGGGGTGCGTGGCGAGGAATTTGGCGACGAGATCGTGGTTCTCGTGGTGGCTGAGCGAGCAGGTGGCGTAGACGAGTTGGCCGTCCGGTTTCACGAGCGGGGCGTTGGCGGTGAGGATCGCGAGCTGGGTCTGGTTGAACGAGGGAATCGTCTCGGGTTTGAGATACCACTTGAGGTGCGGCTGGCGGCGCCACGTGCCGGAGCCGGAGCAGGGCGCGTCGACGAGCACGCCGTCGTAGAGTCCGGCGGTGGGTTGGCCGATCGCGATGTTGGTGAGCCGCGCGCGCGCGGCGCGGTCGGCCAATTCCTCCAGCACGTCGGCGCGGAGGTCGGTGGCGTCGACATGGCCTGAGTCGCCGACGAGGCGCGCGAGCTGGAGCGTCTTGCCGCCGGCGCCGGCGCAGGCATCGAGCCAACGCGAGCCGGGCGCGACGGCGGCGTGGGCGAGGACCAGTTGCGAGCCGAGGTCCTGAATCTCGATGAAGCCGCGGCGATAGGCGTCGGTGCCGGCGACATCGGCGTTGGGTGGCAGGCAGACGGCGTCGGGGAAATCGGCGGGCGACTCGGCGGGCCAGTGCTGCGCGGCGAATTCGTCGAGCACGAGCTTGCGGTCGCTGACTTGCAGGCGGACCCAGATCGACGCGCGGCGGTTGAGGGCGGAGAGATGCGGCTCGGTGAAAGCGGCCGGGCAATGCTCGCGGAACCACGCCGGAAGCAAAGCTTCCGGCGAGTAGCGAGTAGTGAGTAGCGGGTAGCGAGCATGCATAGACTCCAGCACTGCGGCTTTGCCGGCGAGCGTCTCGGGCACCGCGGGCCAGTCGCTGCTGTGCGCGGCGCGGTAGAGTGAAGTCGGTTTCAGCTCGGGCGCGAGCCACGCAACGATCTTGGCGGCGAGCTCCGGACCTGTAGGGCCGGCGCTTGCGTGCCCGCCATAGCCTTGGCGAAGGTGGGGCGCCGCGCCGTCTGGAGAAGGAGAGGCGGCGTGCCGACTAGCGGCAGT
The DNA here is from genome assembly GCA_016199925.1 of Opitutia bacterium. Lineage (GTDB taxonomy): Bacteria > Verrucomicrobiota > Verrucomicrobiia > Opitutales > Opitutaceae > JACQFT01. Next base: position 5,888 of record JACQFT010000087.1, read on the forward strand.
CCTACAATCGGTCTCTGAGCCGAGCAATTCGTCCACCCACGGCAGGAAACGCAGCGTCGTGTAGATGAGTTCGCGGTAGAGTTTGCGATCGCGCGAGCCGAGCGCGCGGTTGCGGTTGAGCAGGTCGGTGATGCGGCGCGGCAACGCGCTGTCGCGGCCGAAGTGCGGCCGGAGCTGCGCCAGCATGTCGAGGAACAGGCGCTGCTGGTTGGCGGCGATGTTGGGGTTCATCGGGCAGACAAGAAATCGCGGCATAAAGCCGCTCCTACGGTTGCCCGAGGCGGGGTCAGCGACCCCGCCCAGCGATTCAGAGCGGCGCGGCCACCCGCCGTCGCCAAGGCTATGGCGGGCAAGCGAGCGCCGGCCCTACATTCTGAGAATCCATCCGTCTTCATCCGTGAAATCCGTGGTTAACTCAGAGTTCGGGATCGTCCGGCTCAGAACTTCAGCAGCTCGATCTCGACGTTGAAGGAAAAGGAGCTTTCGCGGCGCGGGCCCTGGAAGAAGGAGACTTCGTATTTGAGCGCCCACGTCTGACCGAGACGTTGCGAGAGGCCGTAAGTCTGCTCGTTGAAGCGGCTGTGCAGGGCGTCGTAGCGCCAGCGGCCGATGACGTCGAAGACCTCGTTGAAGCGCTGCCGGTAATCGAGCGAGTATTCCTGGTAGTCGCGCTTGAGAAAATGCGACGAGAGCCGCACCGACCACCACTTCTGGTCGATGAGCTCGAGAGCGGTGTTGAGTTCCTGCTGGATCGAGTCCTGCGGCGAGAAGCGGTGATAGATTTCCAGTTTCAGCCACGGCGCCGGGGTGAGGGCGAAGGCGGTGTGGAGGTCGGAAAGCGGGCGGGCGCCGGCGGCGCGTTCGAAGCGATAATCGGCGGCGAGGTTCAACTGCGCGAGGTTGCGCGAGCCGTAACCGGCGTTGCGCGTCTGAAGCGTGTTGGCGAGCTCGAAGCGCAGCGTGTCGAGCGCGTGGAGATCGTCGATGTTGCGCGTGTCGCCGATGGAGAGCGGCTGGAGGTAGGTCGCGAAGACACTGCGGTCAATCGGCGGGATGAACGCGCGGCCGTCGCCCGCCGCGGGCGCGTAGCGATAGGAGAGTTTCGGCGTGAGGAGGTGGCGCAGGCCGTCGATTTCCCAGACGGGGTTCTTGTAGTCGAAGGTGCCGCTGCCGCGCAGTTGGGCGTCGAAACCGATTTCGCCGATGGTGCGCGTGAAGGTGTCGCGCGCGCCCGTGGCGTCGGCGTAGTAGGTGACGCGACCGCCGGCGACGGGCGCGAAGGTGAACCAGTCCGTCGGCGTGAACGGGCGGGTGAGGCCGTAGTAGGCGTCGAGGCGCGTGGAGCGGCGGGCCGGGTCGGTCCCGAAGGCGTCCTCCTGCAAGACGGCGACGCTGGCGTTGAACCGTTCGTAGAAGCCGCCGGGCGCCGCCATCGGCAGCAAATCGAAGCGGACTTCCGGGAGCCGCTCCTGCACGCGGTGAAACGGATTTGGATGCACGCGGGCGAAGGCGCTGAGCACGGTGTTGGCGGTGGAGTAGGTGCCCTCGAGGAAGGAGTCGGGTTGCTGCACCGGGAAGAAGGCGCGCGGGCGGAAGTCGCGCAGAATCTCGGAATCGCGCCAGTAGTTGAACTGGCCGTCGAGGGCGAAGTGTTCGCCGAGGCGCTGCTGGTGCTGCCACTCGAAGAAGCCGCGGTTCTCGGGGACGGGGCGGCCGAGGATGTCGTTCTTGCGGTCGCCGAAGTCGCGGATGAAACCGGAGCGGAAGTAGCCGTCGAGGGTGTCGCCGTCGCCGACACGCGTGTAGTTGCCGGAGGGGCCGACCATCAGGCCGCGGGCGGTGTAGAGTCCGACGTCGGCGCCGAGCCGGAAGCCGGGCGCGACGGGCACGCGCACCCCGGCTTCGCCGAAGAGGCCGAGGCTGCCGCGGTAACCGAGGCGCGCGGTGAGGTAATTGATGAATTGCACGTCGAGTTTCTGCTCGAAGTGCCGGAGGTGGATGAAGCGGCCGCCGAGCAGCCCGAGGGCGACATCCTCGGCGAGGATGATCTTGCCGCGCGCGTAAGTGAGTTTCCTGGCGCGGAGCGACGGGGTGTAGGAGGCGTTCTCGCGGAGGAAGACGGTGGCGTTGGTGATGACCATCTCGTCGAGCGTGCCGTCGACGGTCTCGCCCCGGAGGTAAACGGGGAACTCGCCGAGCCGCAGATTCTCGACGTGGAGCATCTTCGTCGCGAGGTTGTAGGTGCCGCGGTCGGCGACGAGGCGGCGGCGGCCCGAGGTGAGCACGAAGTGGCCGGCGGCGGAGGCGCGGTTGTCGGCCGTGTGGTAGCGGATCTCGTCAGCGGTGATGATGAGGTCGCCGTAAACGAGTTTGGCCGCGCCGGTGAAGACGGACTCTTTGGTCCGGTCGTCGTAGTAGAACTTGTTGCCGGTCGCTTCGGGGGCGGCCGGCTGGGCGCGCGCCGCCCCGGCGGCCAGCGAACAGCCGACGAGACCGAGACAAAACCAGTGACGGACCGGAGCGGACAGCATTGCGGGAAATGAAGGGTCGGGCGCAGCCCGGCGCAACGAGAATAATGTCGGCGGCGGCCGCGGCGAATCCGGTTTAATCTAGACCCGTGCGCGGGCGTGCGCAGTGTGGCGGCGTTCCCCGTGCTGATCCCTGAACACGAACTGAAGGCATTTCTCGGCAACCGGCAGGCCAACCCGCACGGGTGGCTCGGCATGCATCCGGCCACGGTCGACGGCGTGGCGGGCGTCGTGGTGCGGGCGTTCGTGCGCGGCGCGAAGGATTGCGCCGTGGTCGATCTCGACGCGGCGGGCCAGCCGACATTCGCGCTGGAGCGGCTCGCGCCGGAAGGTTTTTTCGAGGGCTTCCTGGCGGGGCGCGC
>JACQFT010000047.1 GCA_016199925.1 Opitutia bacterium
GCGACGGCGGCATCGGCGCCAATTCGCTCTATATCCAGCTCGGCGATTTTCACCTCGTGATCGACAGCGGACTGCATCCCAAAAAAGTCGGTCGGCTCGCCGCCCCGAACCTCGCTCCGCTCAAGGGCGTGAAGCTCGACCTGATCATCATCACGCACTGCCATCTCGACCACATCGGCTCGCTGCCGGTGCTGATGCGCACGTTCCCCGACACGCCCGTCGTCATGACGCAGCCCAGCCTCATGCTCATCGAGCGGATGCTGCACAACTCCGTCAATGTGATGATGCGCGAGCGCGAAGAGAAGAACATCGCCGACTATCCGCTGTTCACGCACGACGAGATCGACCGCCTCAAGAACCGTCTGCACGCGCAGAAATTCAGTCTGCCCAAAAAATTCTCCGGCGCGCGCGACGAGATCGAGTTCACTTTCCACCCCGCCGGCCACATCCCCGGCGCCGCCGGTGTCGAGCTCAGCTACAAACACCGCCGCATCTTCGTCACCGGCGACGTCCTCTTCAACGTCCAGCGCATCCTCGACGGCGCCAAGTTCCCCAAGGGCCGCTTCGACACGCTCGTCACCGAGACCACCCGCGGCGCCACCGAGCGCACGCCCGGGCACTCGCGCTCGAAGGAAATGCTCCGCCTCGTCGAGACCATCAACGCCACCATCGAACGCGGCGGCTCGGTGCTCATCCCCGTCTTCGCGCTCGGTCGCGCCCAGGAAGTCATGGCGATTCTCCACGACGCCCGGAAATTTCACCGCCTCGTCGAGGCGCCCATCTTCGGCTCCGGCCTCGGCATGGACATTGCCGACTACTTCGACGACATCTGCAAAAAGACCGGCCTCGTCCACTTCACCCGCTCGATCCTCAAGGAACTGCGCGTGAAAAAAATGCCGCGCGACCTCGTCGCCGGCAAGGAACCCGGCGTGCAGGGCATTTACGTCGTCAGCTCCGGCATGGTCGTCGCCAACACGCCGTCGTATCTTCTCGCGTCCGCGCTCGCCGGCAGCCCGAAGCACAGCATCTGTTTCGTCGGTTACTGCGATCCCGACACGCCGGGCGGCCATCTCCAGGCGGCCAGCCACGGTTCGCAGTTCCTCTTTGAAGCGGTGCACGTGAAGGTGAAGCTCCGCTGCGCCGTCGAACGCTTCGAGCTCTCCGGCCACGCCGACCGCGAGGAACTCCTCGCCTACGCGCTCCAATGCCACCCGCGCTCCATCGTGCTCACGCACGGCGATCCCGACGCGCGCGCGTGGTTCGCCGCGCAGCTCGCCGAGAAACTTCCCACCGCCAAGGTGCTCGATCCCGTCCCGCTGCAAACCTACCAGGTGTAATCATGGCGTGTTTCGGCTCAGACTGTAGGGCCGCCGCTTGTCGGCGCGCCGTTTAAGGTGTGTGTCTGTGCATGGATCGAACTGTAGGAGCGGCTTTCTTGTCCGCCATAGCCTTGGCGACGGCGGAACGCCGCGATGCTCAGGCTCGGCTCTGACTGTAGGAGGGGCTCTACGCCCCGATCAATCGCGGCATAAAGCCGCTCCTACACCCGGACAAGTCCGCCCGAACGCAAATTATCCCGCGCCCCCCGAATGAAAACCGCGCTCTTCTCCGTCCTCGCCCTGGTCGCGTTCGCCGCCAACTCCGTCCTCTGCCGCCTCGCGCTCGGCCGGCACCTGATCGACGCCGCGAGTTTCACCAGCGTGCGTTTGCTCGCGGGAGCCGCGATGCTGCTGCTCCTGCGCCGCGTTCTCGCCGTCAGCTCCGCTTCGGATTCGTCTTCATGGCGGAGACGCGGCGCCCTCGCCGCGTTTCGACCGGCGCTCCGCGCCGAGGGCGGCGCGGCTCCAGTTCCTGAAGAACGAGCGCCATACGCCGGCAACTGGCCGGCCGCCGCCATGCTCTTCGCCTATGCCGCCGCATTCTCGTTCGCCTATGTCACGCTGCCCACCGCGACCGGCGCGCTGCTGCTCTTCGGCGCCGTGCAACTGACGATGCTCCTCCACACCCTCGTGAAAGGTCACCGCCTGCACGCGCTCGAGTGGACCGGCCTCGTGCTCGCCTTCACCGGTTTCCTTTACCTCGTGCTGCCCGGCATCACCGCGCCGTCGTTCGCCGGATTCGCGCTCATGACCATCGCGGGCGCCGCGTGGGGCTTCTACACCCTGCTCGGACGCAGCTCGCAAAATCCCCTCGCCGATACCGCCGGCAATTTCCTCCGCACCCTGCCGATGCTCGGGCTGCTTTTCCCCTTTGCTTGGCTCGGCGGACACGCCTCCGCCGCGGGAATTCTCTGGGCTGTGCTCTCCGGCGCCGTCACGTCCGGCCTTGGCTACACCGTCTGGTATTTCGCCCTGCGCAACCTCACCGCGACCCGAGCCGCCGCGATGCAACTCGCCGTGCCCGTGCTCGCCGCATTCGGCGGAGTAGCGTTCCTCGGCGAATCCATCACGCTGCGCATGACCCTCGCCGCCGCCCTCGTCCTCGGCGGCATCGCGCTGGTCATCCGCGCACGAACGGGAGCGGTTCGGCGAATTTGATTTCCTGATCGAGTCTTGGGTAGCGCGGTGCTTCAGCCCGCGAAGCCAATCCAAGACCGCGGGCTAAAGCCTCGCGCTACTCCAAGACATCGAACTGCGAGGAAATTTCTACCGCCCGAGAATCTTCAGCAGCGTCGCGCTGAGGACTTTGTTGCCGGCGACGTATTGCACCCGGCCGGAGCTGAGCGAGAATTCCTTCAGCGGAAACGGCGAGCCGTTGAGGTAGTGGATCTCCGCGCCGGCCTCGAGGCACAACGGCACGGCGGCGGCGATGTCCCACACCTTGTTGTTGTGCTCCACGACGCCGTTGAGAAGACCGACGGCGGTGTAGGCGAGGTGCAGCGTGCTGCTGCCGAGCCCGCGGATCTTGAAGTTTTCGATCACGCGCTTCGCCTCGGTCGCGTAGGCTTTGTCCACCGGGGAGTGAAAGCCGATCAGGCTGTAGCTGTGCGGCGGCTCATGGCGCACCTGTGCCTTCCGGTCGCCGTCCCACACGCCGCGACCGGGGCCGCCGTGGATCAGCACCCGCCGCGCGAGGTCATAGACGGTGCCGTAGATCGGCACGCCGTCTTCCAGCAGCGCGAGCGAGATCGCGCAGTAAACAATCCCGTTGGCGAAGTTGTTCGTGCCGTCGATCGGATCGAGCACCCAGCAGAAGCGCGCGGTGACCTTGCTCGGCGCCGTGCCCTCCGCCAGTTCCTCGCTGAAAAACTGGTCGCCGGGAAACTGCGCGGTGATCGTCTTCTGAATGTGCTTTGAGATCGCGATGTCGGTGGCGGTGACGCGCGTGCCGTCGTATTTGCGCTCGCTCTTCGCCCGGCCGAATTCGCGGTGCATGAGCTCCGTCTCCGCCATGACGGCGGCCTTGGCGGCGGCGATGCGCGCGGTGATTTCCGGAGATTTGGGCACGTCCGACAAACTTGGCCACAGAGGCCAAAAGCGAAAGCACTATTTGCGACGGGGCGCACCCGAACCACTCTGCCCGGCTTGACTGTAGGAGCGGCTTTATGCCGCGACTCAGCACGTGCCATCGCGGCATAAAGCCTCTCCTACCGTTCAAAGCAAGCCGTCCTTACTCGTAATCGTAGAGCCGCGGGTCGCGGGTTGGCGGCGGACGGCGGACCTTGAACTTCGCCCGGCCCTCCTTCGGCTCCGCGGCGGGCGGCGGCGGCGGACCGTCGCCGTAGGGATCGTCGGCCCCGGACTCGTCGCCGACCGGGCCGCCCAGTGAATCCTCCAGCGAATCGGGGTCGGCACCCTCCTCCAGTTTGCGCATCGCCTCCTCCATCGGCTCGTCGAGCTTCTCGCCCGTCAGCTCCGACATCCGGCGCATCATGCGCGCCATCGCCTTCGGGTCGTTTTCGTCGAGGCCAGAAAATTCTCGCTCCATCGACGCCATCGCCGCTTCCATCTTGGCGTCGTCCATCCCGCCCGCACCGCCGCCGGTCGGCGCGATCTTCGGCTCCTCTTTGTTGCGGCCCGTGACGGCGAAGGCCGAAACGATTTTCTTCATGCGCGCCTTCGGATTGTCGGGACAGCGCGGCGTGAGCTGACCTTGCGCGAGTGTCTTCGCGAAGAACGAATAAATCCGGTTCGTGTCGGGGGAGTAGTATTCGTAGATGGGCATAGACAGAGTGAACCACGAATGGACACCAATTCACACCAATAGAATCAAGCCCCTACTTCGTGTCTATTCGTGTTCATTCGTGGTTGCCTGACCGGAAAGCTGGTGACCGTGGCGCACGGCGTCTTTCCTGCCCCGGGCGTTGAGCTTGTCCAGCACGGCGGCCAGGCGGCGTTTTTTCTCGTCGGACTGGGCGAACATCTCGAGCTGACTCCCGCTCTCTTCGACGCCGGAGAAACGCACGCTCACGAGCCGCAGCGGCCGGCGCTTCGTCCACGCGGCCTTCAGCAACAACGGCACGAGCGGGTAAAACGGCGCCTCGAGATCCGTCGCCGCCGCGAGGCTGCGTCCGCTGGAGCTGTCCTCCATGCCGGGATAGCGCACCTTCACGGTCATCGTCTTCACGCGCTTGCCGTCGGCGCGGATGGCGGGCAGGAGTTCGTCGATCATTCGCTTTGCGATGCGCTCGATCTCCGCGAAGTCGCCGATGTCGTGCCCAAAAGTTTCCTGCGTCGAGTAAGACTTCGCGTCCTCGTGCTCGGTGTAGACTTCGCGGTCGTCCTCGCCGCGCGCCATGCGCAACATTTCTTCCCAGCCGCTGCCGAAAAGCGATTTCAGTTCCGACTCGCTGCGTCCGACGACATCGCCGACGAGCCGCACCCCCCGCTCGATGAGCGCCGCTTCGGTCTTCGCGCCGACGCCCGGCAGCACGCCGATCTTTAGCGGCGCCAGGAACGCCGCCTCTGCGCCCGGCGCCACGACGGTGAATCCCCTCGGCTTGTGCGCCTTGCTCGCGATGGCGGCGACGAGCTTGTTCGCCGCGACGCCGACCGACACGGTGAGCTGCAACTCGTCCCAGATGCGCTGCTGCACCGCCCGCACGCGGCGCTCGATCTCCGCCGCCGTCTTGAAGCCACACGGCGCGAGGTCGAGGTAGCCCTCGTCGATGGAGTTGCGCTGCACGACGGGCGTCAGCGTCTCGCAGAGGTCGAACATCTGCCGCGAAACTTTGCTGTAGAGCCCCGACGTGTGCGGCAACATGACGAGGTCGGGGCAGACCTTGAGGGCGAGCTTCGTCGGCATCGGCGTATAGACGCCGCACGCGCGCGCCTCGTAGCTGGCCGAGGAGATGATGCCGCGCTCGCGGCCGCCCACCGCGCATTTGGTGCCGCGCAGTTCCGGTTTGAGCGCCAGCTCGCACGACACGAAGAACGCGTCGGCGTCGAGGTGGACAATCGTCGGCAAGGTTCGGGTCACGCGCCTACTTTGAGTCTCCCAAAGCAAGAGGCGAGCCCGACATTGGTCGGACTCGCCCCGTTTGTTCGTTGAGTTGGGTCAGAGCCGAAAGTGGCGCTTGCCGGCGCGAAACCCGCCGTCCTTGTGCGCCTTCACGAGCTTGGCAAGCGTGGCGCCGTCCATGCTGGCCGCGGCGACGACGAGCTGCCGGCCGTCCACCACCGCGAGGCAAACCTCGAACGAACCCTCCAGGTTCGCGGCCTCCGTCGCATAGACGAGCACGGTCTCCCCGTGGTGCGAAACACCCACGAGGCGCGACCAGCCGCGGCGGTGCATGGCTTTGTCGGTCTCGGTGAAAAGTTGCTCGCGGGACCAGTTGCTCGAACGGTCCGCGAGTTCATAGACACCGACGCTGACGTGCCGCACGACGCCGAGCGCGAGGCGGGCGTCGTCGTCGCAACCGGGCACCAGCGCGAGGCAGGTCCGCAGCGCACCGAAGCTCAGACTGCCGACGCTAAACTGGATGCGGGTGTCCCAGTCGGCGTTCGTCGCGGCCATCACGTTGCGGCGGAGTGTGGAGGCGTCGCTGTTCAGCGTAAGGAAGCTGAAGGCGGCGGCGCCGAGAAGCACGAACGGCGTGCAAAGCGCCCCCACGACCCACGGCCAGAGGCGGCGGCGGGCAGGAGTGGCGGCGACGGGTGCTGGGGTAATCATGGGAGGATTCGGGCGCGGAAGGTCGGGCAATCAGCTCTGTTCCTTGCCGCGCGGCTTGCGGTCCGTCTTCACGTGCACTTTTTTCAGCGCCTGGATGTCGAGCTTGTCGGCGATCTTGGTCAACTGCTCGGCGCGGATGTTGCCGACCAGGTTGACGAAGACGGCCTCGCCCTGATGATCGATGACGGTGACGACCAAGCCCTCGATCGATTCGTCGGCGTGCTGCTTCACGTGGACGTCGACGTTGTCGCCGTCATGGCGCTCGCGCACGGTGACGACTTGCGTCCAACCGGCGCCTTCGAGCTGGCGGCGGACGGCTTCGATTTTCGCGAGCGTGTCGGCGCGGTTGGCGTCGTCCATCTTCACGACGTTGACGCGGACGCGCTTCAGGCTGCCGATCAGCTCGGCGGCGTCGGCGTCCTCGTGCGCGGCGAGCTTCGCGACGAACTTCAGCAGACCGGGGGAGAGATTGACTTCAACATACTCCCCCTTCGCGGCCGGCAGGAACGCAGCCATGTCGACGAAGCCGGGTTCCGGGTTGGCGGAGGCGGCGGAGGCGGAAACGGAAAAAGCGGCGCTGAGCGCGGCGGCGGCAAGTGTCGAGCGGAGGAGGTTTTTCATCGGAGAGGTTGGGTAGGTGGAGTTGACTGACTCCCTCAGCACACGGCGGCGCTCGCGAAAGTTGCGGAAAGTATTTTATGCCGCGCTCGCCCGAAGGCGTGGCGACAAGCGCCAGCCCTACAACACTCCTAAACGCGAACTAAAGCACCGCGCTACTGCTGCGCGTGCGCCCTCTTCCAACCAGCGAGCGCCTGCCCCGTGAGCGAACGCGGCTCCGCTTCGATGCCGTCACGCGGGCCGGCGTAAACGATCTCGCCGCCGAGCGGGCCGCCGCCGGGACCGAGGTCGATGAGCCAGTCAGCCAGATGCATCACGTCGAGATTGTGCTCGATGACGACGACCGTGTTGCCGGCGTCGCGCAGCTTGAAGAGCAAATCCATCAGCCGCTGAATGTCCGTCCAATGCAGGCCGGTCGTCGGCTCGTCGAGGAGGTAGAGCGTGCGGCCCTGCTCGCGTTTGCTGAGCTCGAGCGAGAGCTTGAGCCGTTGCGCTTCGCCGCCCGAGAGCGTCGTGGCCGACTGGCCGAGTTGCAAATAGCCGAGACCGACCGCGTCGAGCGTCGCAAGTTTCTCGGTGAGACGGGGCACCGCCCGAAACAGCTCCGTCGCCTCGCGCACCGTGAGCGCGAGGACGTCGGCGATGTTTTTCCCGTGGAAGCGCACCTCCAGCGTCTCCCGGTTGAACCGCCGGCCGTCGCAACTCGGACACGGCGCGTAGGCGTCGGCCATGAACTGCATGTCGAGGCGGATCTGGCCGTCGCCTTGGCAGCGCTCGCAGCGGCCGCCGCGCACGTTGAAGCTGAAGCGGCTCGCCTTGTAGCCGCGCACCTTCGCGAGCGGCACGAGTGCGTAGAGATCGCGCAGCAGGTCCATCAGGCCGACGAAGGTCGCCGGATTCGAGCGCGGACTCCGCCCGATGGGGCTCTGGTCCACCTGCACCGTCTTTTCAAAGTGTTCCAGGCCGGTGACGCCCCGATGGCGGCCGGGCAGCGTCTTCGCGCCATTGAGTTTTCGCGCGGCGACGGCGGCGAGCACGTCGTTGACGAGCGAACTCTTTCCCGAGCCCGACACGCCCGTGACGCAGGTGAGCAGGCCGACGGGAAATCGCGCGTCGACGTTCCGGAGGTTGTGTTCGCCGACGCCCTTCAAGGTCAGCCAGCGGTCGTCGGGCGCGAGCAGCTTCGCCTCGCGCTCGACGCCGAGTCGGCCCGCGAGATACGCGCCGGTGCGCGACGCCGCCGCGGGGAGTCGGGCGCAGTCGGCCGGCGTGCCTTGGAAGAGAACCCGGCCGCCCTCGGTGCCGGCGCCCGGTCCGAGCTCGATCAACTCGTCCGCGACACGAATCGTGTCTTCGTCGTGCTCGACGACGAGGACGGTGTTGCCGCGGTCGCGCAGCTCGCGGAGCGTGGCGAGGAGGCGCTGGTTGTCGTGCGGGTGCAGGCCGATGCTCGGCTCGTCGAGCACGTAGATGACGCCGACGAGCCCCATGCCGAGCTGCGTGGCGAGGCGGACGCGCTGCGATTCGCCGCCGCTGAGCGTCGCGTATTCGCGGTCGAGGGTGAGGTAGCCGAGACCAGTCTCGGCTAGAAAATGCAGGCGCTGCTCGACGCCATCGAGCACCTCGCGCACGGCGTCGGTGCTGGCGAGCGTTGCACGCAACCCGCGCACAAACGCGAGGGCCGTGGAGACATCCATGGCGGAGAAATCGGCGAAACCGAGAGCTGGGAGGTGCCCGTCGGGAGTAGCGCGGTGCTTCAGCCCGCGTTCTGCCTCCCTCGGTGCGGGCTGAAGCACCGCACCACCACCCAGCCGAACGGCGGCGCTGCGGGGATTGAAACGCGTGCCGCGGCACGCGGGGCATTCGCCGCTGACCATATAGGTCGTGAGGCGGGCGCGGAAACCTTCGCTGTCGGTGTGCCGGTAGCTCTCCATCAGGTCGGCGATAATGCCGGGGAACGGCACCGCCTGCGGCGTGCGCTGGCGGCGGAGCTTGAAACTGAAGAGCCGCTCGCCGGCGCCGTGCAGCAAGGCGTGCCGCGTGGCCGCGGGCAAGTCCTTCCACGGCGTCTCGGCGTCGTAGGGCAACTGCTCGGCGAGTTGGCGAAGCAGCGCGTTGTGCTTGATGATGAGACTGCGGCCGCCGATGCGCCACGGTTTGACCGCGCCGCCGCGCACGGATTTTTCTGCGTCGGGCACGACGAGTTCGTCGCTGAACGTGAGTTGCCGGCCAAGCCCGCCGCAGTCGGGGCACGCTCCTTCTTTGTTGTTGAAAGAAAAATGCCGGGGGGTGAGCGGTTCGAAACCGTCGCCGCAAACCTCGCAGCTCAGGTGCTGGCTGAGCGGAATCTCGCGCCACGGCGCGTCGGCGGATTTTTGCACGAGCACGAGCGCGCGGTTGGCGCCCTCTCGGAAGGCGAGCTCGAGCGAGTCGGCGAGGCGGCTGCGTTGGTCGGCGGCGAGCACCAGGCGGTCGATCACCAACTCGGCCGTGATCTCGGCGGCACCGGTCGGAATCAGTTTCGGTTCGTCGAGCGATTTGATTTCACCGGCGAGCCGGAGGCGCTGGAAACCGCGTTGGCGCAGGCGCGGAATCTCGTCGCGCAGCACGGCGGGCTTGGCGCGCATCCACGGCGCGAGAATGATCGCACGTTCGCCGGGCGCGTCGCGCATGAGCTGCGCGAGGCAGTCGTCGAGCGAGCGCCGGGTGACGCGCCCACCGTCCTTCGGGCAGCGTTGCTCCCCGCACAGCGCCCAGAGCAGACGCGCGTAGTCGGCGACTTCGGTGACGGTCGCGACCGTGCTGCGCGGGGAGCCCCCGCCGGTGCGCTGCTCGATGGCGAGGACCGGCGAGAGCCCGTGGATGAAATCCACGTCGGGCCGCTTCAGTTGTTCGAGCACCTGGCGCGCCTGCGCGGAGAGACTTTCCATGTATTTCCGGTAGCCCTCGGCGTAGATCGTGTCGAAGGCGAGCGACGACTTGCCGGACCCGCTCGGCCCGGTGATGACGACGAGGCGGCCGCGCGGAATCCGCAGCTCGAGATTGCGCAGGTTGTGCTCGCGCGCGCCTTTGAGGTGGATGTGGGTCGCCGCGTCCATCCGCGGGAACGTTGCCGAATTCCGGCCGGCGTCAAAACGCTAATAGCGAAACCAAATCCATGCCAGTCTGCGGATTAAACCTTGAACTCGCGGTGAATTCTTCGCTTGATGCCTCACCTACCCACAAGCCGCCGGCTTGAACACCCCCAACGAAAGGTCTCCGCGTGAGACCGATTGTGTTTCTACCTACACCGCTATGAACCTCCGCAAATCCTACACCTCCTGTCTGCGCTGGCAGGCAGCCGCTGCGTTGACATCCGCCCTGTTTTTCACCTCCGCCGCCCCGGCGTTCGTGTTCCAATACGGTGACGTCAAGGGCAGTTTCGACACGACGCTGTCCGTCGGCGCCCTCGCGCGCCTGAACCCCGCCAATCCCGATTATCTCGGCACGACCGACATCGTCGGCGGCCGCCAGAAATCCAGCAACAACGACGACGGCGATCTGAATTATCGCTCGGGCATCGCCTCGTTCCTGCTGAAGGCATCGCACGAACTGCAGGTGAACTACAAGCAGGCCGGCTTCTTTGTCCGCGGCTACTATTTCAACGATCTCGTCAACACCAACGGCCAGCGCCAGCGCACGGCGTTGAGTGACGAGGCGCTCAAGATCGTCGGCCAGCGCGCCGAGCTGCTCGACGCCTACCTCTATTTCAAGCCGACGCTGGGCAGCCTTCCGGCGAGCATCCGTGTCGGTCGCCAGGTGCTGAGCTGGGGCGAAAGCACCTTCATCCCGAACGGCATCAATTCGATCAACCCGATCGACGTCGCCAAGCTGCGCACGCCCGGCTCGGAGCTCAAGGAAGCCCTGCTGCCGCTCAACATGGTTTCCGGCTCGGTGAACCTCACCGACGCCGTGACGCTCGAGGCGTTCTACCTCCTCGACTGGGAGCGCACCCGCGTCGATCCCCCGGGGACCTATTTCAGCACGAACGATTTTGTTGCCAAGGGCGGTGAGAAAGTGTTTCTCGGCTTCGGCAGCATCCCCGACACCTCGTCGTTCGGCTTTGTGCGCCGCGGCGGCGACCGCGAGCCCTCCAAGAGCAACCAATGGGGCACCGCGCTGCGCTACCTCGCCTCGGGTTTGAACGACACGGAGTTCGGCCTCTACTATATTACCTATGCCAGCCGGCTGCCCGTGATCTCGGCCGTCACGCCGACCTCCCCCATCAACGTCGCCGCCGCGCCCGCCCTGATCGGCGCACTCGTGCCGTCCCTCGTCCCCGGCTTCATCGCCCAAGGGCAGGACTTGGCCACGGCGACCAACTCCGCCATCGCCTCGGCGACCGCCACCGTCTCGCGCCAGTTGTTTTTCCAGAGCGTCGCGACCTCGCGCTACCTCATCGAGTTCCCCGAGGACATCAGCGTGACCGGCCTGAGCTTCAACACCAGCGTCAAGGGCATCGCGCTCCAGGGCGAGATCAGCTACCGCAAAGGTCAGCCGCTGCAGATTGACGACGTCGAACTGCTCTTCGCCGCGCTCTCCTCGATCAACCCGGCTTTCGGCCCGAACAACCAGATTGGCAACTTCCTCGGCCAACTGAACACGCGCATCCCCGGCTTCCGGCGGTTCAACACCTATCAGGGCCAGATCACTGCGACGAAAGTCGGCCGCGGCATCTTCGGCGCCCAGCAATCGACCTTCCTCGCCGAGGCCGGCTTCGTCAGCGTGCCGGACCTCCCCGACAAAAACACCCTCCGCTTCGACGGGCCGGGCACCACCGTCGGCGGCAACCTCGCGGCGATGATCGCGACCGGCAACGGCGCGTTCGGCTCCGAGCCCTCCACGGCGTTCGCCAACAAATTCTCCTGGGGCTACCAGTTGGTCGGCCGGCTCGACTACAACAACGCCTACAAAGGCGTGAACATCTCGCCGCTCGTCGTCTTCTCCCACGATGTCACCGGCAACACCCCGCTGCCCATCGGCAACTTCATCAAGAACCGGAAATCCCTCACCATCGGCACCGACTTCACGTTTCAAAACGCGTGGTCGTTCGAGGTGCGCTACGTGAACTTCTTCGGCGCCGGCCGCTTCAATCTCCTCGGCGACCGCGATTACGTCTCGGCCAATCTGCGTTACTCCTTCTAACCCCCAAGCACCCCTTAACATGAAATCAGGCATCCGTTTTCTGATCACCGGCTCGGCGCTCCTCGCCCTCGCCCTCGGGGCCGCCGCCGCCATCACCCCCGCCGAGGCCAACCGCCTCGGCGCCGACCTCACGCCCTTGGGCGGCGAAAAGGCCGGCAACGCCGACGGCTCCATCCCCGCGTGGACCGGCGGCATCACCACCCCGCCCGCCGGCTACAAGCCCGGCATGCACCACCCCGACCCGTTCGCCGGCGAGCAGCCGCTGTTCACCATCACGGGCGCCAACGCCGACAAGTATGCCGACCGCCTCACCACCGGCAACCTCGCCCTGCTGAAGGCCTATCCCGATTACGAGATGCCGGTGTATCCCACCCACCGCAGCGCCTCCAACCCGCAGCGCATCTACGACGCCACCAAGGAGCACGCCACGACCGCGCACCTCACCGAGGGCGGCAACGGCATCACCGGCTCCGTCGTCGGCATTCCCTTCCCGATCCCGGCGAACGGACTCGAGGTCATCTGGAATTTCCTCACGCGCTACCGCGGCGTCGCCGCCAAACGCACCGTCAGTCAGGCCGCGCCCCAGCGCAACGGCAGCTACACCCTCGTCGATTTCGAGGACGAGTTCCTCTTCAACTACGTCCGCGAAGGCATTCAGGAAAAGGACCTCGACAACGTGCTCCTCTATTTCAAGCAGGCCGTCATCGCCCCGGCCCGGCTCGCCGGCTCCATCCTCGTCGTCCACGAGACGATGGACCAGGTCAAGGAGCCCCGCCGCGCCTGGGTCTATAACGTCGGCCAGCGCCGCGTGCGCCGCGCCCCCAACGTCGCCTACGACAATCCCGGCACCGCCGCCGACGGTATGCGCACGTCCGACCAGTTCGACATGTTCAACGGCGCGCCCGACCGCTACGACTGGAAGCTCGTTGGCAAAAAGGAAATGTATGTCCCCTACAACTCCTACAAGCTCCACAGCGACTCGCTCAAAAACAGCGACATCCTCAAGCCGCTCCACATCAACCAGAGCCTGACCCGCTACGAGCTCCACCGCGTCTGGGTCGTCGACGCCACCCTCAAACCCGGCACCAGCCACGTCTATTCCCGCCGCACCTTCTACATCGACGAAGACAGTTGGCAGATCCTCGCCGTCGATCAATACGACGGCCGCGGCCAGCTCTGGCGCGTCTCCGAGGCCCATTGCATCAACTACTACGATGCCCTGTCCTTCTGGAGCACCCTCGAAGTCCACACCGACCTCATCTCGGGCCGCTACCTGGCCTTCGGTCTCGATAACGAGCGCCCGATGTATGATTTCAACATCACGCGCACGCCGCAGGACTACACTCCCGCCACCCTCCGTCAGGAAGGCGTCCGCTGAGCCGGCGCATGGCTGACTCCTCATCAACGACGGCGGGCCCCTTCGCCCGCCGTCTTCTTGTCCGGATTTTCCGGACCGTCTCGCTGGAGACGGGGCGCCCTCGCCCCGTTCTGCTCGGCTTGATTTTGCTCCTCGCATTCAGCGCCGCGCTCACGACCGCCCGCGCCGAGACTTCCGAGCTCGCCCCCCTCGCCTCCCGCGCCCTCCTCCTCGACATCGCGCACGCCGGCGACCAGCTCGTCGCCGTCGGCGACCACGGCCATGTGCTCCTCTCCGCCGACAACGGCCGGACATGGACCCAGTCGCTCACGCCCACCCGCGCGTTGCTCACCGGCGTCGCGTTCGCCGACGCGCAGCACGGCTGGGCGGTCGGGCACGACGGCGTCATCCTCGCCACCACCGACGGCGGCAAAACGTGGACGCACCAGGACGACGGCCGGAATCTCGACACGATTTTCCTCGATGTCCTGTTCCTCGATGCCCGGCACGGCTTCGCCGTCGGCGCCTACGGCAAATTTCTCGCCACCGCCGACGGCGGCAAGACGTGGACCCCGCACAAACCCTCCGCCGATGAAGTCCATTACAACCGCATCACCGCCGGTCCGGGCGGCGAACTCTACCTCGCCGGCGAATGCGGTCTCGTGCTCGTCTCCACCGATTCCGGCCAGACGTGGACGCGTTCCGAAGTCCCCTACGAAGGCTCCCTCTTCGGCGTGCTCCCCCTCGACGACACCACCCTCGTTGCCTACGGCCTTCGCGGCCACATCTTGCGCTCCCCCGACCGCGGCGCCACCTGGCAGCCGCTCAACAGCGAGCTGCCGGTGCTCATCATGGCCGGCTGCAAATTGAAAAACGGCACCGTCGTCCTCGCCGGCCAGGGCGGCAATTTCTTCGTCAGCCGCGACGCCGGCCGCACCTTCCAATCGTGGCAACCCGCCGGCTTCGGCACGAGCGTCGCCGATCTCACCCAGGCTGCCGACGGCGCCCTCGTCACCGTCGGCGAGGCCGGCGCCCTCCGCGTCCAACTCCCCTGAGCCATGCTGCACCGCGTCGAGCAACTCATCTTCCGGCACCGGCACCTCACCGTCGCGCTGTTCGCTCTCACCACCGTCGTCCTCGGTTGGTTCGCCGCCAAGACCCACGTCGACGCCAGCTTCAACAAGCAGCTCCCGAGCGACCACGAATACATCCAGAACTTTAAGAAATACCAGGAACAGTTCGGCGGGGCCAACCGCATCGTCATCGCCCTCATCGCGAAGAAGGGCGACATCTTTACCCCGGAATTCTTCAAGACCCTCAAGGCCGTCACCGACGAAACTTACTATCTGCCCGGCGTCGACCGCTCCCAGGTCACCTCCATCTTCACCCCCAACGTCCGCTACCTCGAGGTCGTCGAGGACGGCTTGCAAGGCGGCAACGTCATCCCCGCCGACTTCGTGCCCACCCCCGAGGGCCTTGAGCGCGTCCGCCAGAACATCGTCAAGTCCGGCCGCGTCGGCCTGCTCGTCGCCAACGATTTCACCGGCGCCGTCGTCATCGCCCAGCTCCTCGAGATCGACCCGCAGACCGGCAAGCGCCTCGTCTACGCCCAGGTCGCCGACGCCCTCGAGACCAACATCCGCCAGAAATATCAGTCGGCCGACGTCGCCATCCACATCATCGGTTTCGCCAAGGTCATCGGCGACATCACCGACGGCGCGCGCGGCGTGCTGCTCTTCTTCGGCGTCGCCATCGTCATCTCTGCGTTCCTGCTCTATTATTTTTCCCAGTCGCTCGTCCTCACCCTCCTCCCGCTGCTCACCTCCGCCTCCGCCGTCGTCTGGCAGCTCGGCCTCCTCCATCTCTTCGGCCTCGGCATCGACCCGCTCTCGATCCTCGTCCCGTTCCTCGTCTTCGCCATCGCGCTCAGCCATGCCACGCAGATGATCCGCTCGTTCCGCTACGAGATCAACATGGGCCGGAACGAATACGACGCCGCCCGCTCCTCCTTCAGCAACCTCTTCGTCCCCGGCACCGTCGCCATCCTCACCGACACCGTCGGCTTCATCACGATCTATCTCGTCAAGGTCCCCATCATCCAGGAGCTCGCCATCACCGCCAGCCTCGGCGTGTCGCTCATCATCCTCACCGACCGCTTCCTCCTGCCGGTGCTCATGTCCTACACCAAGATGAGCCCCGGTTTCCGGAAGCGCGTCAACTTCCGCCGCTTCGCCCTCCAACCTTACTGGCGCCGTCTCACCAATTTCACCACCGGCCCGAAGTCGCCCCTCATCATCGCCGTCACCCTCGCCCTCTGGGTCTTCGGTTTCTTCATGGCCAAGCAGGTCAAGATCGGCGACATGCACGCCGGCGTGCCCGAGCTCCGCCAGGCCTCCCGCTACAACCAGGACACCGCCGCCATCACCTCCAAGTTCAGCATCGGCGTCGACATCATCACCGTCATCGCCGAGACCGTCCCCAACGGCGTCATCGACCACGACGTCATGGCCCTCGTCGACCGCTTCGGCTGGCACATGCGCAACGTCGAGGGCGTGCAGTCCACCCTCGCCCTGCCCGACCTCGCCAAGACCATCTCCGCCGGCTGGAACGAAGGCAGCCTCAAGTGGCGCATCATTCCCCGCAACCGGCAGATGCTCGCCCAGTCCGTCTCCCCCGTCGAGACCTCCACCGGCCTCCTCAACAACGACGGCAGCGTCATCCACGTCCTCATCTACCTCAAGGACCACAAGGCCGAGACGATCCGCCGCGTCGTCGCCGCCGTGAAGGCCTTCCGCGCCGAGCACTCGACCCCCAAGGTCCGTTTCCAACTCGCCACCGGCAACGTCGGCGTCATGGCCGCCACCAACGAAGTCGTCGAAGCCGCCCAGTTCCCGATGGTCATGTGGCTCTACGCCGCCATCGTCGTCCTCTGCCTGATCTCCTTCCGCTCCTGGCGCGCCACCGTGTGCGTCGTGCTCCCGCTCATCGTCGTCTCCGACCTCGCCTACGCGCTCATGGTCTGGCTCCAGATCGGCCTCAAAACCTCCACCCTCCCCGTCGTCGCCCTCGGCGTCGGCATCGGCGTGGACTACGGCATCTACCTCTGCTCCTCCGTGCTCGAGAAACTCCGCGCCGGCGAATGCCTCGAGGACGCCCTCTGCTTTTCCTTCGCCACCATGGGCACCTCCGTCGTCTTCACCGGCTTCGCCCTCTCCATCGGCGTCGGCACCTGGGCCTTCTCCGCGATCAAGTTCCAGGCCGACATGGGCATCCTCCTCGCGTTCATGTTTCTCTTCAACATGCTCGGCGCGATGCTGCTGATGCCCGCCCTCGC
>JACQFT010000048.1 GCA_016199925.1 Opitutia bacterium
CGACGGGGGGGACGATGACCATCGGGCAGGGGTGGATTTGTGCGCGCCGCCTCACGCTGACTGAAACCGCGACGGGGGGGACGGCCAAATTTCTTGGTGGTGGTTCTCCTATGGAGAAACCGCCTCACGCTGACTGAAACCGCGACGGGGGGGACCAGCTAGCGTAAACTTACTCGTCGCCCCAATTTTAACCGCCTCACGCTGACTGAAACCGCGACGGGGGGGACCGGTGAGGGAGCGGCTGTTGGAACAGACCAGTGCCGCCTCACGCTGACTGAAACCGCGACGGGGGGGACGGCAAAACGCGCTCATCTGCAAAATGCAGCCAAGCCCGCCTCACGCTGACTGAAACCGCGACGGGGGGGACGCGATGACCGGCCCGAGCCACGGCGGCACTTGCGCCGCCTCACGCTGACTGAAACCGCGACGGGGGGGACGCCTCGTTGGCGACGAGTTCGACGCCGGTGATTCCCCGCCTCACGCTGACTGAAACCGCGACGGGGGGGACAGCCCCTGTGAACAACTGATCGTTTTCCCTCGGGCGCGTTTGTGAGTATCGAGCGTGCTGGCTCTGTCGCCAGCAACGCCCGATGCGAAAAATCCCAACAAGCCATTTCCCCTCTGAAATTAGGTTTGCGAGCGCTCCTGATGGAGCACTCTGACGCTCCCCGTGCTCGCGATTTCAAATAGCGTGCCTTTCCAATGGCGGAGGAAAGGTGGTCGGTGGCGGAGGCTTTCGCTTTGTTCGCCGCAGCCAGCATCGCCGGCATCCGCCCCGCGTCAATGTCGCAATCCACCGGACGGCGCGCCGACGAACGGCGGCCCTATACGATTGTCACCCGCGATCGCACCGTGTAAGGCAAACCCAGTGCTTCGATGATGAGGGTGGCGTCCGCCGCCTCGGGTCCGAGCGACACGAACAGCACCTGATCGTGGTCGGTGTTGATGATCTCCGCGAGCGCGCTCCTGGCCTGGGTGAGCCGGAGGTCGTCCAGCGGACACTCAAACACGGAGTATTGCAGGCGCGTGCCGTAGCTCTCCAGCGTCTTGGCCACGCGGCGCAGGCGCTTCGCGTTGCCGATGTCGTAGGAGACGAGGTAGCGGCGGCGGGTCGAGGCCATGTCAGCGCGTGGTGAACCCGTGGTAGAGCGGCGCATCGCCGCGCACGACGCGCCAGAGTTGCCGGGCCTGCACCTCCAGCATGCGCCGGTAGCTCATCTTGTAGCCGAACTGCGGATGGCTGACCTCGGTGTCCATCCGCCGGAACCACGCTTCCCAGAAACGCCGCCGTCCCTGTTCGTTGAGGAACGTGCCGGTGGCGGCGCTGATAAAATCCTCCGGATTGACCTCGCCGCGGTTCACCAGCGAAATGGCGACCGAGTCGGCAATGAGCGGGCGGAATTCTTCCATCAGATCGAGCGCCAGCGCCGGCCGCCCGTAGCGCGGCTGGTGCATGAACCCGAGGAACGGGTCGAGCCCCACCGCGTGACAGACACCCGCCAGTTCTTTCGCGAGAATCGAATAGCCGAGCGAGAGCATGGCGTTCACCGGATCGCGCGGCGGCCGGCGGTTGCGGCCCTGGAAATCAAAGCGCCACTCGGCCCCCTTGAGCATCGAGGCAAACTGCTCGAAGTAGAGGCTGGCCGCCGCGCCCTCGCAGCCGAGCAATTCGCCGAGGTCGCGCACATCCTCCGTGGCATCGCGGGCGTCAGCGAGCAGGCGGAGCACGCGGTCCGGCACATCGCCGTTGCGCATGAGCATCGTGCGCTGGTTGTGGATTTTTGAGCGGATGCATTCGCGCGACTGCCTGAGCCGGAAAAAAGGCTCGGCAAACATCCGGGCCTGCCCGAGCCGCGCATCCACGCCGCTGGCCGGCAGCCCGCGCAACAATCCCAGGAAGCGGCCTGACGCCGCGAAATACGCGACATCAATCCCGTGCTCCAGGCAGGACTCCGCCGCCTGCGCCGTGACCTGCACCGCGCCGTAGAGGTAGATGGCCCGCACTTGGTGCAGCGGGAGCTTGCGCACGACCTCTTTTTTGCTGCTGACGATAATCTCACCTCCGCGTTGACCGACCTGCGAACCCGCCTTCTGCACCACGAGCAATTCACCGTCATCGCGCGGCGGGCGCGGTGGCGGCAGCGGGTCGTGGTCGGCCGGAGGCTCGCCGGTAAACTCCGGCGGCAGGTCGCCCGGCGGGAAACCCAGCCGGAGTTGCGTATCCTCGGCGACGGCCCGTTCGCGCGCTTGCGCCCACCAGTGCGATTCGCGCGGCAGGCAGATGGGATAGGCTGAACAATAGTTACAGCGCTGGTCGTCCACCAAGGGCGGCGGCATCTTGCAGGCGGCGGCCACGGCGCGGGCGTCGGCGAGCGCGGTCCTGGTCTTGGCGAAAAGTTCGTCCGTCAGCGCGACCGGCACGCGGCGCCTGTCCTCGGCGTAGTAAATGGCGGCGGACTCGACCGGCGTGCCGTGCTCGCGCAGGAGCAGCGCGTAGGCGGCCATCTGCACGGCATCGGGTTCCTTGGCCACGCGGCTGTCGTCATCCAGCCGGCGGGCCGAGCCCTTCTTGTAGTCCACGACGCAGGCCCCGTCCGGCCCGCCCTCCACAATGTCCATCACGCCGACGAGACTGAGCACGGTGCTCTCCAGCCGCAACGAGCGGAGCTTGGCATCCTCGGGCAGGCCATCGCGCAGGGCGGTGGCCTTGGCGTCATCGAACCGCGAAGGCTGGTCGGCCTGCCGGTGGACGGCGGTGCCGGCGGCGGTGTCGGCGTTCTCCTCAAAGATATTCTCGACCCACTGGAGGTAGAAGAGCCGCGGGCAGTAGAGGTAATTGTGCAGCCGGCGCACCGGCATCGGCGGCTGGGCTGCGAGTTCCCCCGAAGTGGAGAGGCCGGAGTCGGACATCGGTCAGCGATTGCCCGGGTGGAAGCCGATTCTCCGCTTCGGTGACGGGATCTCCGGCGGGGAAAGCAGAGGGGCCAGCCTTTC
>JACQFT010000089.1 GCA_016199925.1 Opitutia bacterium
CCTTCGCGACGAATTCCGGCGAGCCCTTCTTCAGCGCCGCCATCTCGTTGTTGGCCGCCTTCTGTTTCGAGCGCAGGGCTTCCACCTCGGCCAATGCCGTGCGCCACGCGGCGTCGGTCGCCAGCACGGCGTCGAGGTCCACGTCGAGGTGCTTCTTGGCAATGCCCGCGCGGACAACGTCGGGAGATTCACGAAGGAATTTGGGGTCGAGCATGACGGACAATTACACGCGGGGCCGCCGCGCCCCAGCAAGCGGATTCTGTCCAGTCGTTCCCTCTGGGTTCGATACCCGGGAGCTTGCGCCGGCTTGGTTGGGCTGTGGGAGCGTGCTTGCACGCGACGCAGTGTGGTGTGCGTCTCGCGACCTAGGTCGCTCCCGCAAACACAGCGGACGGGTTTCAGGAATGCCCCGGAGCTTGCCCCGGGAATCTTTACTCGTCCGCGGCGCGGTCGGCGACCAAGCGGTCCACCTGCGCGCAGACCTCGTCGACGGTGATCAACTCCATCGCGCCGGCATGGTGCACCCGTTGGTGCCAGTCGGGCGCAGCGCGGCCGAGATTCAGGAACTGCTTCGCCGCGTCGCCGTAGCGGTCAACGCAATAACGCCGGTCGAGCCACGGCCCCGTGAGCGCAGAACGGGCGACGGCGTAGAGACCCACGACTGGCGTGCCGACCGCACCGGCCAAGTGCACCGGACCGGTATCGGGCGCGATGAGACCCTCGGCCTCCGCCAAGACGGCCGCGAGTTGGCGGACCGACGTGCGGCCGACGAGATTCACGAGCGGAGTCTTCGTGTGCACCGCGACGGCCTCGGCGAGCGCGCGTTCGTCGGCGCCGGGCCCGCCGGTCAACACGACGGTCCACCCCGTTCTCTGCGCCACGTGATCGGCCACGGCCGCGTAGCGCGCGGCCGGCCACACGCGCTCCGCTTTGCTCGCCGCCGGGTTGAGGACGAGAAATTTTCCGGCCGGACGCAGCGCCTTCGCCGCCGTGCGATCTTCGGTGGCCAGCGGAATCGTCGCCTGGCGCACATAGTTCTCCGGCGCGACCCCGAGCGCACCGGCGAAGGCCAGGAAGCCGTCGGCGAGATGCTCGTCGCGCCGCGGGATCGTCTCCGTCACCACCCAGCGGTGGCCGTCGCGGGCGCGCCGGAGGTCGAAGCCGATTTTGCGTTTCGCCGGCACGAGCGCGTGCACGAGGTTCACGCGGAAGCTCGCCTGCGCCGCGAGGAGCACGTCGAAACTCCGCCCGCGCATCGCCCGCCGGAACGCGAGGTAGTCCCCCGGGCCGCGCGGCTTGGGCAGCGGGGAGAATCAGTTGAGCCCCGCCACGCCCAGCGCCGCCGCGGGCCCCGCCACTTTGCGCGCGAGAACCTGGATGCGCTGGAAACGCGCGAACGCCTCGCGGGCCGGCAGCAGGCTGAGGTCGCCGACCGGCGCCTGCATCGCGTAGTTCGTCGGACTGTTGATCGGATACGGTCCGGTCGCGCGCGGATCGGTCGGGCCGAACAGGCCGACGGTCTTCACGCCGAGTGCCGCGGCGAGATGCATCGGCCCGCTGTCGTTCGACACCACCCAGTCGGCTTTCGCGATGAGCGCCGAGAGCGAGGTGAGGCTGGTGTTGCCGGTGAGGTTGACGAACGTGCCCTCGGGAAACGCCTCCTTGCACGGGATGTAGTCGGTGCCCGCCCAGACGGCCTTGCGGCCCGCCTCGCGAATGAGCAGCGCCGTGAACTGCCCGAAGCCGTTCCACTTCTTGTCGGCCCGGCGGCTGTCGGGGAAAATCAGAATCGGTCGCTGCCCGCGGTGCGGCGCCATGAACGCGAGGTTCAGGTGCTCGATCTCGCGCATCTTCAGCGGGCCGGCGAGCTCCGGCTTCGCCCCGACGGCCGGGCAGAATTGCAGGAGGATCTCCAGCGGATGACTCGCGCGGCCGCCAGCCGGCAGCGGGATTTTTTCCCGGTAGAAAATCGTCGCGCCTTCCCGCGCATCCGCGCGGCCGATCCGCCGCGTGCCGCCGCTCCAGCGCGTGATGAGTCCGGAGCGCAGCAGGCCGTGCATGTCCATGACCACGTCGAACTGTTTCTCGCGCAGCTCGCGGATCAGCCGCCAAAATCCCCGCACGCCGCCGAGCCGGCGGAAGACGAACAGTTGGTCGACCACGGTGCTCATGCGCACGAACGGCGCGAACAGGTCGCGCACGACCCACGAGATCGTCCACTCCGGCTGCTGCGCCTTGAGGGCCGAAGCCACTTGGAGGCTTTGCACGATGTCGCCAAGCGACGACGTCTGGATGATGAGCAGGTTGGGCATCGAGATCGGCGGAGAAATTCCTTCCAACCGCCGCGGACTTAGATTTCATCGCTTTGTTCCGAAGGCAAATTTTAATCACCCCGAGCCTGACAAACTTGAGTCCACTTCCCTCCTCCGCCGGCGAGCCATGATCAAGCTCCCGCTGCAAGTCGTCGGCTGGATTCTGGCGCACACGCCCGAGGGCCTGTTGCGGGGACTGGCGTGGGGGCTGGCGCGGCTTTTCTACTACGGCGTGGGGAGCCGGCGCCGGCTCATCCGCGCGAATCTCCACCACGCGTTCCCCGCGCGATCCTCGCTGGCGGCGCCGTTCCTCCCGCCCCGGCGGATCACGGCCATCGTGCGCGCGACGCCGTCGCTGACCGCGTTCTACGCCGCGCAGCGGGCGCAGCCGAAAGCGACGATCATGTGCGGCCCGCACCTCGCGCATTGGGAGGTGCAGACCGCCCAGCCGTTGCTCGTCGACGCGCCGTTCCCGGAACTCGGCATCATCTTTCGCCCGCTCGACAATCCCGGCGCCGACGCGTGGCTGAAAAAGACGCGCGGGCGCTTCGGGCTGAAGTTGTTTTCGCGCAAGGAAGGATTTCAGCAGGCGGTGAAACTGCTGCGCCGCCAGGGCATCGTCGCCGTGCTCTTCGACCAGAACGCTGGCGGGCAGGGCGCCCTCACGCTGCTCTTCGACCGCGTCTGTTCGACCAGCGAACTCGCCGGCGTGCTCGCGAGCAGGTTCGGCGCGGAACTGTGGGGCATCTATCCGCGCTACCTCGGCTTCTGGCGGGTCGAGCTGGTGATGGAGCCAGTCGCCAGCGACGGCTCGGCCGAAGGCGCCACCGTCGCGCTCAATCGCTGGCTCGAGCGGGTGCTCCGCGCCGATGAGAAACTGATTCCCTCGTGGCTGTGGGGCCACCACCGTTGGAAGAGTCAGGACCTCCCGTCGCAACGCCTGCGGCTGGAGCTGAAGCGCAATTTCCTCGCCGCCGACCTGCGCGCCCGCGGCCTCGCCGCGCCGCCGCGCCGCACGCGCTTCTGGATCCGCCTGCCGAACTGGCTGGGCGATGTCGTGATGGCGCTGCCCTTGCTGCGCGCGATCCGCGCCGGCCGGCCCGACGCCGAGATCACGCTCGTCGCCAAACCGCAGTTCCTGCCGCTGCTCGAGCACCTCGGCGTCGCCGACCGGCTGCGCCCGTTGCCGGCGCGCGGGGCGGGCTATTTCGCGCACTTCTGGAGACTCCGCGCGGAGTTTCCCGACTGCTTTTTTCTGTTCACGAACTCCGCGCGCGGCGACCTCGAGGCGTGGCTCACCGGCTGCCGCCAGCGCTTCGGCCTCGCCCGGCCGGGCAAGTGGCGGCCGCTGCTGTCGCACGCCTACGCGCCGCCCGCCGGCTGCGTCGAGGCGCAGCAGCACCAGTTCGAGCTCTGGCTGGCTTTTCTCCGGCACTTCGGGCTCGTCGCCGCGCCCGACCTCGCGCCGTTCCCTCTTTCAACTTTCAACCTTCAACCTTCAACTTCCGCTCGCATCGGGCTAATCTGCGGCTCGGAGAATTCGCCGGAGAAACGCTGGCCGGTCGAGCACTGGCGCGCGCTCGTCGCGGCGCTGCCGGGCGAACATTTCACGCTGTTCGGCACCGCGCGCGACCGCGCGATCACCGACGCCGTGGCCGCCGGCTTCGGCGACCGCGTCGAGAACCTCGCCGGCCGGACCGATCTGCTGGAGTTTGCGACGAGGCTCCGCGCGTGCCGCCTGCTCGTCGCCAACGACACCGGCGGCATGCACCTCGCCAACGCCCTCGGCGTTCCCGTCGTCGCGCTCTTCGGCCCGACGAATCCCGAGCGCACCGGCCCGGTCTTCTCCGCCCCGGTGAGCATCCTCCAGCCGCCCGGCTGCGCGCCCGCCGGAGGCGGCGCACTCGCCGACTTGCATCCCGCGACCGTTGGCGCGACCGTGCGCACGTTGCTCTGACCGGCCATGCCGCTCCTCGACGTCCACGATCTGCGCACTTGGTTCCACACCCGCAACGGCGTCTATCGCGCGGTCGACGGCGTGAGTTTCTCGGTCGAGAAAGGCGAGACCCTCGGCCTCGTCGGCGAATCCGGCTCGGGCAAATCTGTGACCTGCTACTCGCTGCTGGGCCTCGTGCCGCAGCCCCCCGGCCGGATCGAGAGCGGCACGGCGATGTTCGACGGCGTGGACCTGCTGCATTGCACGCCGGCGCAGGCCCGCGGCATCCGCGGCAAGCGCATAGCGATGATCTTTCAGGACCCGATGACCTCGCTGAATCCCTACCTGCGCATCGCGGAGCAGTTGATCGAGCCGCTCCTCATTAACAAAAAAATTTCCAAGAAGGACGCGCTCGCCCAGGGTCTCGCGATGCTCGAGGCCGTCGGGATCAACGACGCGCCGAAGCGCCTCCACCAGTATCCGCACGAATTCTCCGGCGGGATGCGCCAGCGCGTGATGATCGCGATGGCGCTGATCACGCGGCCGGAGCTGCTCATCGCCGACGAGCCGACGACCGCGCTCGACGTGACCGTGCAGGCGCAAATCCTGGAGTTGATCAAAAAACTTCAGCAGCAGTTCGGCATGGCGGTGATCTTCATCACGCACGACCTCGGCGTCGTCGCCGGCCTCTGCGACCGCGTGCAGGTGATGTATGCCGGCCGCATCGTCGAGACGGGTGACACGCGCACGCTCTTCGCCGCGCCGCGCCATCCCTACACGCGGGCCTTGCAGCGGTCGATCCCGTCGATGCAACCGAAGGGCGCCGAACTCTACACCATCCCGGGCATGCCGCCCGATCTGTCGAAGCCGACCGGCGGCTGCGCGTTCGCGCCCCGCTGCGACGCCGCCACGGATACCTGCCGCGCGACCGACCCGCGACTCGCCGACTCCACCCCCGGCCACGCCACCGCCTGCCTGCGCGTGCAAGCCGGAGAGATTTGAAACCACGAAATACACGAAACACACCAAACCAAATGCCTGAGTTCCCTTTTGTGTCTTTCGTGTCTTTCGTGGTGACGCTCTGATGCCTTTGCCGATTCTACAGTTAAACGACGTCAAGACGCACTTCCCCGTCGAGTCGGGCTTTCTCTTCCGAAAGCGCACCGGCACGGTGAAGGCGGTCGACGGCGTGACGCTCGAGGTGATGCCGGGCGAAGTGCTCGGGCTCGTCGGCGAGTCCGGTTGCGGCAAATCCACGCTCGCGCGCACGATCATGCAGTTGGTTCCGGCGACGAGCGGCAACGTCGTGCTCGAGGGCAAGAACCTGACCCGCGGCTCAGCGGCCGAGATTCTCGCCGTGCGGCGCGACTTGCAGATGGTTTTCCAGGATCCGTTCGCCTCGCTCAATCCGCGCATGACCGTTTACGCCACGCTCGCCGAGCCGCTGCTCGTGCACCGCGTCGGCCCGCCCGGCGAAGTGCGGGAGCGCGTGGCAAAGTTGCTCGAGACGGTCGGCCTCTCTCCCCGCTCGATGCAGAAATATCCGCACGAATTCTCCGGCGGCCAGCGCCAGCGCATCGCGATTGCGCGCGCGCTCGCGCTCA
>JACQFT010000090.1 GCA_016199925.1 Opitutia bacterium
ACGGTTACTCCATCGATATCTCCAGCCGCTTCTGATCTTCCGCCCATGAAAACACTCCGCCTGCCTGTTCTCTTCATCTCCTTGCTCGCCCTGGCGGCGATGCCCGGGAGTCTGCTCGCCCAAGTCAAGGCCAAGGTCCCTGAGTCCAAGAAAAATTACATCCACACCATCGCCCTCGCGGACCGGGTGCGCGTCGCGATCTACCAGGAGGACGATCTCACCACCGTCGCCCGCATCGACGCCCGCGGCCGCATCAACCTGCCCCTGGTCGGCGAGATCAACATCGGCGGCCTGACCGTCGTCGCCGCGCAGGACGCCATTCAGAACGCCTACAAGGACGGCCGCTACCTCCGCAATCCGCAGGTCACCCTGAGCGTCGAGGAATACGCCCCCCGCGAGGTTTCCATCCAGGGCCAGATCCGCAACGCCGGCCGCTACACGCTCCCGATCGAGTCCACCTACACCGTCGTCGAACTCGTCACCAAGGCCGGCGGCATCACCGATATCGGCAAAGGCACCGAGGTCTCCGTCACCCGCGTGCTCCCCGACGGCACGAAAGAGGTCTACAAGGTCGACGTCGACAACGTGATCAAGGGCAAGAAGGGCGACAAGCTCGACGACAACACGCTCCTCCTCCAGCCCGGCGACATCGTTTACGTCCCCGAACGCCTCATCTGATCCCCCGCCCATGTCCAACCTCGCCGCTCCCCCTCCGCAGCAGCCCGGTAACCGGTCAGCCACGGCTTCCCTCCACGGCAATGACGACCAGGTCATCGAGCGCCGCACGATGCGCGACTACTACGTCATCCTGCGCGAGCGGCTGTGGATCGCGCTGCCCATCGCGTTGCTCGTCGCCGTGTCCCTCGGCTACTATCAGGCGCAGGAGACGCCGATGTATCAGAGTTCGGCGACCATGCAGTTCGAGCGCGCGGAGCGCATCGTGCAAAACGAGCAAGTTGTCGACCAATCGCCAAAAGGCGAAATCGACCTCAACACTTACTTGCAGGTTCTGAATAGTGGCCGTCTCCGCTCGATGATCGTCCAGTCGCTGACCCCCGAGGAGATCAAGACCCTCCAGCGCCCCTATATCAAGGACCTCGCCCCGGGCGTCAACCCGCCGCCGGTCGGCGGCCTCATCGGCTCGGTCGCGATCGAGTCCATCCGCAACAGTTTTCTCATCCGCATCAGCGTGCAGAACCGCGATCCCGACGGCGCCGCCCTGATCGCCAACCGCTATGTCCAGCAGTTCATGCGCTACCTCATCGAGACCGGGAGCAACAGGAACGAATACGCGGTCGACTATCTCCGCACCCACGCCGAGGAGCTCCGCAAAGAGTCCGAGGCCGCCGAATCCCGCCTCCAGGAATACAAGCGCAAGCACAACCTTGTCTCCCTCTCGTCGAGCGTCGACATCATCAGCGGCCGCCTCATGTCCATCAACTCCGCGCTGACGACCGTCCGCCTGGAACGGCTCAACCGCGAGGTCCGCCTGAAGCAGATCGAGCGCATGCAGAGCGAGGGAAGCAATCTCCTCGAAGTGAGTTATATCGCGCTCTACGGCAACATGGCCGCCCTCCGGGCCCAGTTGGCCGAGCTCACCAAGCAGCAGTCCATCCTCAGCGAACGCTACCTCGAGCGGCATCCTAAGATGATCGACCTCGCCAACTCCATCGACGTCCTGAATCAGCAGATCAACGGCAACATCGAGCAGGCCATCGCCGATCTCCGCACCCAATTCTCCAAGGTCAGCGACTCCGAAAAATCCATGGAACGCGAATATCGCGAAGCCGAAAAGGACCAACTGCGCCTCGGCGAACTCTCCGTCGAGTTCAAGAGCCTCGAAAGCCAGGCGTCCGTCGCGAAGAACAACTACATCTCGATCCTCGACCGGCTCAACCAGGTCACGACCTCGAAAAATTTGGAGAATATCCCCGTCAAGTCACTTGATACCGCCAGCCCCTCGGGCAGCCCCTACACCCCGAACCTCCGCCACATCGTCAAGACCTGCGCCGGACTCGGCTTCGTCATCTTCGCCGGCGTCGCCGTCGGCCTCAGCTTCCTCGACGACCGCGTGAAAAGCGCCTGGGACATCGAGGGGTTCATCGGCACCAACCTCCTCGGCATCATCCCCGAACTCGGCGACGTGCCCGACTCCGAAAAGCACACCCTCGTCACCAGCAACAAAACCTCCCCCGGCTCCGAAGCCTTTCTGAGCGTTTACAGCGCGATCAAGATCCAGTCGAAACTGGACTTCCCGAAATCCATCCTCGTCACCTCCACCATCCCCGGCGAAGGCAAGACCATGATCAGTTGCAACCTCGCCTCCTCCTTCGCCCGCCACGGCAAGAAGGTCCTCCTCGTCGACTGCGACATGCGCCGCCCGATGTTGCACCGCCACTTCAAACTCACCAACGAACTCGGCCTCATCGCCTGGTTCGAGGCCGGCGCCAAAACCCCCGACGATCCCCTCACCGACGCCTCCCTCGGCATCACCAAAGTCGACGAGAATCTCTATCTCCTCCGCTCCGGCGGCCGCTCGAAGAGCCCGACCGAGCTGCTCGAAAACCCCGTCTTCGGCGAATTTCTCGATTCCCTCAAACACCACTTCGACCTCGTGATGATCGACTCGCCGCCGATGGGCGCCGTCACCGACGCCCTCCTGATTTCCGACCGCACCGACGAGGTCGTTTACGTCTGCCGGTTCAACCGCGCCTACCGGAAACACATTCGCCTCTACATAAAACAGCTTCGCGAAAGCAAAAACGAGTTGCTCGGCGTCGTGCTCAACGGCCTCTCGCCGCGCCGCATCGAGTATTACTCGAACTACCGCTACTACCGCAGCTACAAGAAATATTACGGCGCCCAGTCCTGACCGCCACGGCTTTCCGGTTTGGCTTCGTCAGGGTGGGCCAGCGCGCTGACCCACGAGGGAACTTTTTGCGCGAGCAAACCGGTAAGCCCGGTCCTAACCGCAACCGGCGGACGACCGGCTGCTGCCGCGGGCGCACCCGAACGGTCAGTCCAGGATTGTCGTCCCGCCGTCCGTAGTCCGTAGTCTTGGGCTTCCCCCATGCTCTCCGCTTTTCTGCCGCCGCACTTTGCCGCCACCAAGCCCGTCGCGCTGATCGCCGGCCGCGGCGACTACCCGCTCCTCACCGCCGCCGCCATCCGGCGCGCCGGCGTGCCGCTGCGCCTCGTCGCGATGGACGACGAGACCAGCCCCGACCTGATCGCCAGTTTTCCCGCGCCCGAGCGCGTCACCCTCAACGTCGGCCAGGTCGGCAAGATGCTCGCCGCCCTCAAGAACTTCGGCGCCGGCTACGCGCTCATGGCCGGCCAGGTGAAACCCAAGAAACTCTTCCACGGCCTCACGCCTGATCTGAAGGCCGCCCAGATTCTCTTTTCCCTCAAGCGCCGCAACGCCGAGACCATCTTCGGCGCCATCGCCGCCGAAATCGAGCAGCTCGGCGTCACGCTCCTCGACGCCCGCGCTTTCCTCGACGACCACCTCGCCACCGCCGGGTCGATGACGGGCGGCAAATTTCCCATCGAGCAGGAATACCTCGACCACGGCATCCACCTCGCGCGCGAGGTCGCCCGGCTCGACATCGGCCAGGGCTGCGTCGTCCGCAAAGGCACGGCCCTCGCCGTCGAAGCCTTCGAGGGCACCGACGAGATGCTGCGCCGCGCCGGCCAGTTCAAAACCGACGAGACCCTCTTCGTGAAAACCGTGAAGACGCAGCAGGACTTCCGCTTCGACGTCCCCGTCTTCGGCCTCCGCACGCTCCAGACCATGCACGAGGCCAAACTCGGCGCCGCCGCGCTCGAAGCCGGCAAAGTCCTCGTCCTCGACCGCCCCGCCGTGCTCCGGCAAGCCAAGGCCTGGGATATCGCGCTCCACGGTTTCTAGCCGCGACCAGGTCGGGCCGCCGCGT
The DNA here is from genome assembly GCA_016199925.1 of Opitutia bacterium. GTDB lineage: Bacteria > Verrucomicrobiota > Verrucomicrobiia > Opitutales > Opitutaceae > JACQFT01. Next base: position 3,936 of record JACQFT010000090.1, read on the forward strand.
GACGGCGCGCCGCTCCGGATCCGCCGCCTGGGCGCCGGCGCACCGCGCCCTTGCACTTTCCCTGCGCCCACGCACATTCGCCCCATGCCCGCCGACGTCGTCGAAGTTTCCATCAAAGGCCTCATGCCCACGGCCAACGGCTGCGCCGTCTTCCTCGGCAACGAGGAAAAAGTCTTCGTCATCTACGTCGATCCCAGCGTCGGCAGCGCGATCTCGATGACGATCAGCGGCGTCAAAAAAGAGCGCCCGCTCACGCACGACCTCATCGGCCACGTCTTCCTCGGCTTCGGCATCACGCTCGAACGCGTGCTGATCAACGACGTGAACGACGGCACCTACTTCGCCCGCGTTTTCCTGCATATGCAGAACGAACTCGGCCGCAAATTCCTCGAGATCGACGCCCGCCCCAGCGACTCCATCGTCCTCGCGCTCCAGCAGAAGCGTCCGATTTACGTCGCGACCAAAGTTTTCGAGATCGTCGAAGACATGACCGAGATTTTGGAGCGCGTGCTCAAGCAGCAGAAAGACGACGAGAAAGGCGGCGAAGACCAGTGAGCACACCTTGCCGCCCTGTATGTGCGGCCCGCTGCATCTACTTTCCGTGAGTTCCGACCCGCTCTCCCCTGTCTTGAATCCGCGTCAATCCGTGCCATCCGTGGTCAATAGTTCTGCTCGACTCCTTCCGCCCGGCCTTCTCGCCGGCCAGCCGCTCACGGCCCTCGCGCCGATGCAGGACGTCACCGACCTGCCCTTCATGCGCGTGATGGCGCACTATGGCGCGCCCGACTATTTCTTCACCGAGTTCTTCCGCGTGCACGCCCAGTCGCGCCCCGAGAAGCACATTCTCCGCTCGATCACCGAAAGCCAAACCGGCCGCCCCGTCTTCGCACAGCTCATCGGCGAAGACATCGGCCACATGGTCCGCACGGTGCAAGAACTGCTCCACTACCCCGTCGCCGGCATCGACCTCAACATGGGCTGCCCCGCGCCGAAGATCTACAAGAAGAACGTCGGCGGCGGCCTCCTGCGCGACCCCGCGAAGATCGACGAACTCCTCGGCGCGCTGCGCGCCGCCGTCCCCGGCCTCTTCACCGTCAAGATGCGCCTCGGCTTCGACTCGACCGTCAACTACGAGCGCATCCTCGCCCTCATCGCCAAGCATTCCGTCGATCTGCTCAGCGTTCACGGCCGCACCGTGAAGGAAATGTATCGCAGCGAAGTCCACTACGACTTCATCGCCGTGGCCGCCCGCACCGTCCGCTGTCCCGTCCTCGCCAACGGCAACGTCACCTCCGCCGCGCGCGCGACCGCGGTTCTCGCCGAGACCGGCGCCGCCGGCGTGATGATCGGCCGCCACGCCATCCGCAACCCGTGGATCTTCCGCCAAACCCGCGAACAACTCGCGGGTCTCGCCGTCTTCCAACCCACCCTCGCCGACGTCCGCGAATACATCGACCGCCTCTATCGCGAAACGAACCATCCCGGCTGCCCCGAGTCCGCTCACGTCGCCAAAATGAAGAAGTATCTGAACTTCGTCGGCCAGAGCGTCGACGCCGACGGTGCGTTTCTCCACGACATGCGTCGCGCCATGGCCGAGGCCGATCTCTTCGCCGTCTGCGACCGCCACCTCCTCACCGAGCCAACGAAGCCCTTCGCGAACGAACCCTACCCCGGCATCATCGCCCGCCCGAATTGCGAGACCCCGATCCAGAGCTGCTCGCTGGATTCGGTGACGGCCTAATACCATTTACGTAGCACAATTAGATTTTAGATTGGAACGCCAGAGTTTGTTTGATTCAGCAACCAACCCGCGCCGATGAGTTGCGCGACGCGCGCCCCACTGGCGCGCAGCGGCTCAAGTTCAGCGAGGATCGCCGTCTC
>JACQFT010000091.1 GCA_016199925.1 Opitutia bacterium
GACGCCCCACGCGCTGCTCGTGGCGAGAAAGACGCCGTCGCGCGTGCCGAAGAGCGTCTGCAGTTCCGGCTGCATCCCGCGGTAGAGCGCGATGAAGTCGCTGCTGCGGTGGCCGATCATCGGCTGCGTCATCGCGCGGAGAGTTTTCTCGGAGACGGCGACCGGGCCGGGAATGAAGAGCTTGTAGTTCATCGGGAGTGACGCCGCTATTGCATGTCGCACCGGCGGCATCTAGCAAGGGATCACCAACCGCCAACCCCTGCACGTCAAAGCCTATTAACGTCATGCCCAATCGCTGGATTCGCACCAAAGCCCAGGACTTTGAGCGGTTCGCCATCGATGTGGTCATGGGCAAACGCGAGGGCACGGCGGCCGCGCTTTTCGGAGTTTTTCTCCAGGCGTGCTCGTATCTTTTCAACGGCATTGTGCAGTTGCGCCTCTGGCTCTACCGCCACCGCATCTTCCACGATCACCCGCTCGGCTGCCTCGTGGTCGTGGTCGGCAACCTCACCGTCGGCGGCACGGGGAAGACGCCCGTCGTGGAAATGTTCGCGCGCGCGCTGCGCGACCGCGGCCGCAAGGTCGCCATCCTCAGCCGCGGCTACAAGAGCAAGGCGCCGCCGTTCTGGAAAAAATGGTGGTTCGCGCTCACGCACACCGCCGAGCCGCCGCCGCGCATCGTCAGCGACGGCACGACGGTGTTGCTCGACTCCGAACTCGCCGGCGACGAACCCTACATGCTCGCGCGCAACCTGCCGGGCGTCGTCGTGCTCGTGGACAAGAACCGTGTGAAGGCCGGCGCGTATGCGATCAGGCATTTCGGCTGCGACACGCTCGTGCTCGACGACGGTTTCCAATATCTGCCGCTCAAGGGCCGGCTCAACCTGCTGCTCGTCGACAAGACCAACCACTTCGGCAACGGCTTTCTGCTCCCGCGCGGCATCCTGCGCGAACCGGTGAAACACCTGAGCCGAGCGTCCTACGTTTTGCTCACGAAGTCGAAGGGGCGCAGCGACGAGGAGCTCGAGGCGCTCATCCGGAAATTCAACCCGACGGTCGAGATCATCGAGTGCGCCCACAAGCCGCAGTTTCTCCAGCGCCTCGGCAACGGCGAGCGCCGGGCGTTGCCGGAGCTGCGTGGCCGACGGATCGCGGCATTCAGCGGCATCGCGGCGCCGGAGAGCTTCGAGGCTTTTCTGCGCGAGACGGGCGCGGACCTCGTGAGCACGCGGCAATTCTTCGACCACTACCGGTTCACGCCGGAAGACCTGACGGAGGTCTTCGCCGAGGCGCAGCGGGCCGGAGCGGAGTTTGTCGTCACGACGGAGAAGGACGCCGTGCGCATCGCCGCCGGCGCGCAGTTTCCCTTGCCGTGCTATTACCTGCGGCTCGAGATCGAGATTCTGCGCGGCGCGGCGGATTTCCAGGAAGCCGTCGGCAAGATCTGTTTCCCGCGCGGCGTGCCGGTGATGGATTCGATGCCGCCGATGTAGGGCTGGCGCTTGTCGCCACGCCGCGTTCGCTCGTTTTTTCACCACAGATTCCGCGGATACTGACGGATGCAATCCCGATAAAAGCCTCGGAGAATCCGTCGCTAACCCGTATCGATCCGAGTGAGCCGTGGTCTAACAAACAGTCTCCGTTGCCATCGGCCGTGTATGCTAATTTATCCCTGAACTCGCAGCACGGCCACAAGGGCCGGCCCTACAGGTTCAAACCAGCGCGTTGACGGCAACGTGCTCCACCGAAGACAGCGCCTTTGGGATTGAAGGCCGCCGCCGCGTCCGTGTTAGTTGGGCCATGAGTGATCCCCGTTATGCGCGGTTGGCCGAGGTGCTGACCGGATTCTCCACCGAGCTGATGCCGGGCGAGCGCGTGCTGATCGACGCGTTCGACATCCCCGAGACCTTTGTGATCGCCCTGATCCGCGCGGCGCGGGCCCGGGGAGCCATGCCCTACGTGAACATCCAGCGTTCGCGCGTGACCCGCGAGATGCTGATGCACGCGGAGGCGGCGCAATACGAGACGACCGCCGAGGTCGAGCTGATGCGCATGCAAAAGATGCAGGCCTACATCGCCGTGCGCGGCTCGGACAACATCTTTGAGACCTCCGACGTGCCGGCCGAGCGCGTGCAGATGGCGGCGAAGCTGCTCAAGCCCGTGCAGGACTACCGCGTCAACCAGACGAAGTGGGTCGTGCTCCGCTGGCCGTCCTCGGCGATGGCGCAGCAGGCCGGGATGAGCACGGAAGCGTTCGCGGATTTCTTTTTCCGGGTCTGCACCTTCGACTACTCGCGCTACGCGCCGGGCATGAAGGCGCTGGTCGCCCTGATGAACCGGACCGACCGCGTGCGGATCACCGGGCCGGGCACCGACCTGAGCTTCTCGATCAAGGGCATCGGCGCCGTGCCGTGCGGGGGCACGCGCAACATCCCCGACGGCGAGGTGTTCTCGTGTCCGGTGAAGGACAGCGTCGAAGGCGTCGTGCAATACAACGCGCCGACAGTCTATCTCGGCTCCTCGTTCGACCACCTCAGGCTGGCGTTCGAGGCCGGCAAGATCGTCGACGCGACGAGCAGCAACACCAAACGGTTGAACGAGATTTTGAACACCGATCCGGGCGCGCGCTACATCGGGGAGTTCGCCCTCGGCTTCAATCCGCACATCCTCGAGCCGATGCGCGACATCCTCTTCGACGAGAAGATCGCGGGCTCCTTCCATTTCACGCCGGGCCAGGCCTACGAACAGGGCGGCAACGGCAACAAGTCCGTCGTGCATTGGGACATGGTTTGCATCCAGCGGCCGGAATACGGCGGCGGCGAGATTTGGTTCGACGGGAAGCTGGTCCGCAAGGACGGCCTGTTCGTGCTCCCGGAGCTGGCAAAACTGAATCCCGATCAACTGTTGAAACAAGGGTAGGGCGAGGCGTCCCCGCCGAGCCGCCACTGACATATCGCGAAGCGGCTCACCGGGACGGTTCGCCCTGCCTTCCAAACTTAGCAATGCTACCCGATTTTTCACTCGCGAACTTCATCCAGGCGCTGCCGAAGACGGAGACGCACCTCCACGTCGAGGGCGCGCTGCCGTATGAGCTGCTCCACGACCTGGACCCGGGGCGTTGGCCCGCGCGCCCGGCGTTCCGCGAGCGCGGCTACCGCTACGCCAGCTTCCCGGATTTCGAGCAGCAGCTCCTCGAGCACGCGCTGCCCTGGTTCGCGAGCGCCGAGCGCTACTACGAAGCGGCCAGGGTGATGTTCGCGCGGCACGTCGCGCAGAACGTCAAATACGTCGAGACGAGCTTCCACCTGCCGGTGACCGGTTTCATCGGCGTGCCCGGTCCCGAGATCATCGCCGCCATCCGCGCCGCCGCACCGGTGAGCATCGCGGTGCGCGTCTTCGCCGGGATGCTGCGCAGCGACATCAACGGACCGCTGCGCGCGACCATCGACCAGTTGGAGAAGTGGGAAAACCTTGCCGGCGTCGACCTTCACGGCAACGAGGCGATGCCGACCGAGCCCGGCACGGCCGAAGTCTGGGCGCGGCTGCGCGCCGCAGGCAAAGTCACCAAATGCCACGCCGGCGAGTTCGACGGCGCCGCGCGCGTGCGCGAGGCCATCGAGGTGCTCGGCGTCACGCGGGTGCAGCACGGCGTGCGCGCCATCGAGGATGCCGCCGTCGTCCGGCTCGCGGCCGAACGCGGGGTGACCTTCGACGTTTGCCCGATCAGCAACATCGGGTTGAAAGTTTTTCCGTCGATGGCCGAGCATCCGATCCGACGCCTGATGCAGGCCGGCGTGCGCTGCACGGTCAGCACCGACGATCCGCTCTGTTTCGCGAACAACCTCAACGAGGAATATCTCGCGCTCGCGCACGGCCTCGCGTTCACGCGGCAGGAGCTCGCTGTCGCGGCGCGCAGCGGTTTCGAGGTGGCGCTCCTGCCGGCCGAGCAGAAGCAGCCGTGGCTCGAGCAGCTCGACGCGATCATCCGCGGGTAGCCGTGGGGGAGCCAGGCTTCGGATCGGCGCACCGAGGATGGAGCAAAGGCCCTCGGGGTAAACTTTGCGACATCGGCCCGACTCACCATTGGGATGGTTTTTTTGGGGCCCGAGTTCGCGCCGGTGCGGCTTCGCCGGGCGGTGCGGAAAACCCGGGCAAGCGGCCGGGCGAAGCCGCCAAGCCCCGCCGCGCGCGGAAGAGGCGAGATTCGAGAATCCTGCCCTGGCCTCGAAACCCGACCCGCGGCTAGCCGAGCTCCGCCAGCAGCGCGCGCAATTCTCGCTCGGGGGCCTCGTGGTTCTGCGCGACGGCGAGCGCCAGCGCCTCGTCGAGCCAACGCCGTGCGTCGTCCTTGCGCCCGAGGCCGAGCAGCGTCTGGCCGAGGAGGATTCGCGGCATCATCCAGTCGGGCTTCTTGTTCGCGCAGTTTTCCAGCTGCGGCAGCGCATCGGCAGCGCGGTTCTCCGCGAGCAGGGCCTGGGCGAGGCTGAAGCGGAACATCTCGTTGTCCGGCTGGCGCGCGACGAGCGCCGCAAACTGGTCGGAGCGGGCGGGCATCACTCGACGAAGAACACCACCGCGGTCGCGTTGTCGAGGCCGCCGCGGTCGTTGGCAAGATCGACGAGCGCTTTCACGCAGCTCGCCGGGTCGGCGGACTCGAGCATCAGGTGCGTCAGGTCGCGGTGCGGCACGCCGCGGCCGACGCCGTCGGTGCAAACGAGATAGCGGTCGCCTGCTTCCATCTCGTAATTGGGGAAATCTCCGGTCACGGGCGGCGGCTGGCCGATGCAGCGCGTGAGCGCGTTGCGTTGCTCGAGCAGCGCCATCTCGCTCGCAGCGCGGCTGCCCCGCAGTTCGTTCTCGACGGTGTGCTCGTCGGTCAGCGGCAGCAGGTGCCCGCCGCGCAGGCGCAGCAGGCTGCTGTCGCCGACGTGGCCGCAGTGCAACATCGGTCCGACCACGTGCGCGAAGGTGAGGGTCGAACCGATCCCCGTCCGCGGACTGAGCCGCCGGCCGAGCTGGAATACTTTTCCGTTCACGAACTCGACGCAGGCGCGATAGTCGATCTCCCGGGCCTTCGCCGCGTCCCGGATGCTTTCGCTCAGCGCCAACACGGTGAGCTGACTCGCTTCGGCTCCGCCGGGCAGCCCGCCGATGCCGTCGGCGACGGCGTAGAGGCGCAGCTTGTCGTCACACAGGAGGCTGTCCTCGTTTTCGGAGCGGACTCGTCCGATGTCGGTGTAAGCAGAGGAACGAAGCTTCATGGGTGTGCGAGCAGACTACGGCACGCCGCGCTTCAAGGGAAAGGTCTAAAAAGAGTTTCGCGATTCTCCCGCGTCAGGCGCGCATAGTTCGCGATGGGCAACGCGGCGAGAAACTCGCGCCCGTAGGCCTTGGCCACGACGCGGGAGTCGAGGATGGTGACGAGGCCGCGGTCGGTCTTGCTGCGGATGAGGCGGCCGAGGCCCTGGCGGAATTTGATCAGCGCGTCGGGGAGCGTGAGGTCGTTGAAGGGGCTGCCGCCCTCGGCGCGGATGCGGTCGCACCGGGCCTCGGTGATCGGGTGGGTCGGCGGATCGAAGGGCAGGCGCGTGACGATGACCTGCGAGAGCGCGGCGCCGGGCACGTCGACGCCGGTCCAGAAACTGTCGGTGCCGAACAGCACGGCGTTGCCCAGCGCGCGCATCTGGTGGGCGAGCTCGGTGCGCGAGAGGTCGGCGCCCTGCATGAGAAACGGCCGCCCGGCCGCCCGCCACTGCGGTTCCAGCGCGAGCGCGACCGCGCGCATGTCGGTGTAGCTGGTGAAGAGCACGAGCGAGCCGCCGTGGACCTTTTCGGTGCAAAACCGGATGTAGTCGCCGAGCACCTCGAGCGAGAGCCGGGCTTCGCCGGCGGTGGGCAACGGCACGTCGGTGGCGACGTAGATGCGCATGTTGCGTTCGAAATCGAAGGGCGATTTCACCGCGACCGCCTGCGCCTGGTCGGCCCCGATCCGCGCGGCGAGGGGCGCGATGCTGCCGCCCATCGCCAGGGTGGCGCTCGTGCAGACGACGCTCGTGCCGCAACCGAAGAGGTGCTTGCGCAGCTCCGGCGCCACGTCGATGGGCGCGCTGCGGAGCGTGACGATGGTCTGCTTGCGGCCGCCACGCTCCGCCCAGTAAACGTGGCCCGTGTCGCCGAGCGTGAGCCACTCGGTCAGGCCGGCCTGCAGCGCCTTGATGCGCTGCTTCTGCTCCAGCAGCTCGTCGTGCTCGCGGCCGTCCTCGAGTTTGTCGGCGAGCTTGCCCAGCAACCGGTGCAGCGCGCCGAGCGGCCCGTCGAGCGCCGGCTCAGCGACGCCTTCCTCGCGCACGCGCACGATGGCGCGCGGCGTGAGAATCTTCGTCGAAATGAAATCGAAGAACTGTTTCGAGGCGTCGAGCGCGTCGAGCACGAGCTGCTGGCCTTCGGTCGAGCCGAGCTTCTTCAGCAGGCCGCGTTTCGCCCGCGGGTTGAACAGAAACTTCAGCGCGCGGTCGACGCCGTAGCTGCTGAGCGCGAGGCCGAAGTTGTTCGTCGCGACCTCCGGCACCGTGTGCGCCTCGTCGAGCACGAGAAAGTCGTCGGGGAACAGCACGCCGCGCGTGTCGTGCGTGGCGCTTTGCGCCTGCGCGCCGCCAGCGTTGATCAGCGCGAAGAGCAGGGCGTGGTTGACGATGATGACCTGCGCCGTGCGCAGCCGCACGCGGGCGCGCTGGTAGTGGCACTTCTCGGCGTCGCAGTGCTTGCGCGCGCAGGCGGAGGAGTCGGCGTTCACGGCGTCCCACACCTCGGGGCGGGGCGGCGGCTTCAGGTCGTGGCGCAGGCCGGTCGTGGTGGTCTCGGCCCACGCGGCGATGCGCTGGAGCTCCTCGTAGTCGGCGTCGGCAAAGAGCGTCGTGCGGTCGGCGAGGGCGTGGCCGAGCCGGGTCGGGCAGAGATAGTTCGATTTGCCGACGAGCACGGCCGAGCGAAAGTCGGCGTAGCAGGCGAGGGCGGGGTCGGTTTTGAACACCCGGCGGCAGATCGGCAGGTCCTGTTTTTCGATTTGCTCCTGCAACGAGATGGTGTGCGTCGACACGATCAGCTGGCGCCCCTGGTCGACGGCGTGGATGAGGCCGGGAACGAGGTAGGCGAGGGACTTGCCGACCCCGGTGCCGGCCTCGAAGAGCAGCGGTTCGTCGGCGGTCATCGCGGCGGCGACGGCGCGGGCCATCTGCGCCTGCTCGGGCCGGTGCTCGAGGCGGAGCGCCGTGCAAAGCTGGCCGGTCTCGGCAAAGATGGCGCGCGTCTGCTCGCGCACGCGCGTCGGCTTGGGGCCGGGGTCCGCGGGCGGGTTGGCGTCGTCGTTCAGACCGATCATGGGCGCCCAATGAGCGGGGTCCAGCGATGCGGCGCAATTTAATTTGCGAGCCGGGACCGGCCGCCCATCCTTGCGCGATGGTCCCGACTGAAACAACGCCCGCCGGCTGGACGGAAGACTTGGTGCGCTTTCTCGAAAGCCAGCCGGAGGTCGCCGCGGTGCGGGTGAACCCGGCCGGGCGCAAAGTGTCGGTGGCCACGCTGGGGCCGGTCGATGCGGAGCAACTGGCGTTGCGGATCGCCGAGGTGGTGCGCGCGATCGAGCACAAGCTGGCTGAGGGCGGCAGGAGCCGCGCCGCGCCCGCCGGCTTTGTCGTCCGGCAGAGCGGTGCGACCACCACGGTGGAGCGCCCGACCTGCGTGACGGCACCGGGCTTTTGGCGCTGGACCGACTACAACCTGGCGCCGGAGGAAGACGGCCGCGAGGTCGAGCACGGCGACGAGTGGCGGTTGCTCTCGGTGCTGGCGGCCGGCTGCGGCGGCGCGGGCCTCGCGGCGTTCGTCGCGGGGCGGCTCGGTGCGCCGGGCGGGCTCGTCGCGGTGCTCTACGGCGCGGCGCTGGTCGCCGGCGGCTGGGATGCCGCGGTCGATTCGTGGCAGAACCTTCGCCGGCGGAAGCTCGACATCCATTTCCTGATGCTCGCCGTCGCCGTCGGCGCGGTGGCCATCGGGGCGTGGGGCGAGGCGACGTTGCTCCTGTTCCTCTTCTCGGCGTCCGGGGCGATGGAGGCGTTCGCGCTCGACCGCACGCAACGCGAGGTCTCGGCGCTCCTCCATACGGCGCCGAAGCTGGCGACCGTCATCGGGCCCGACGGCGCCGAGCACGTCGTGAAAGCGGAGGAGCTGAAGGTCGGCGACCGCATGCTCGTGCGCCCCGGCGACATGTTTGCCGCCGACGGCGAAGTGGTGAAGGGCCAGTCGTCGAGCGACGAGTCCACTCTGACGGGAGAGTCGGTGCCGGTGGAAAAGCTGGCCGGGGCGCCGGTCTTCAGCGGCACGCTCAACCTTGCGGGCGTGCTCGAAGTGCGGGTGCTGCGCCTCTCCGCCGAAAGCACGCTGCAAAAAATCATCCGCCTGATCCAGACGGCGCAGAAACTCAAGGCGCCGAGCGAACGGTTCACCGACAAGTTCGGCGCCGGCTACACGCTGCTCGTGCTCGGGCTGACGGCGACGATGTTCCTCGTCTGGTGGCTCGGCTTCGGCCTTCCGGCGTTCCGGAACGAGCCGGGACAATTCTCCGCGTTCTACCGGGCGATGACGCTGCTCGTGGTGGCGAGCCCGTGCGCGCTCGTGCTCTCGATTCCCTCGGCGATTCTGGCCGCCATCGCGTGGGGCGCGAAGCACGGCATCCTCTTCCGCGGCGGTGCGGCCATCGAGAAGCTGGCGGAGGTCGACGTCGTGGCGCTCGACAAGACCGGCACGCTGACGACCGGCGAACTGGCCGTGGTCTCCTGCGAGAGCTTTCCCGCTGGCCGCGAGCGGGACGTGCTCGAGTTTGCCTACGCCTTGGAGAAAAACTCCACCCATCCGCTCGCCCGCGCCGTCACCCGACACGCGCGCAAGGCCGGCGTCCGCCTGCGCGAGGTGGAGCGGTTCGAGTCGATCACCGGGCAAGGCGTGCGCGGCAAGTTTGCCGAGGGCAGCGTCATCCTCGGCCGGCGCGAGCTGGTTGCTGCCGGTCCGTTTGCGTCGTGGTTGGAGAAGATGCCGCCGGCCCACGCGGAGTTCTCCGAGATCTGGGTGCTCGCACCGGGCCTCATCGGTCGCCTGCTCCTCAAGGACCAGTTGCGGCCGGAGTCGCGCGGCGTGCTCGCAGCCTTGGCGTCGGCCGGCATCACGACCGTCATGCTGACGGGCGATCGCCGGCACGCCGCCGAGGCGGTCGCGCGCGAGTCGGGCGTCAGCGAGGTGCGCTCAGGACTCTCGCCGGAGGACAAAGTCGCCGCCGTCGACGGCTTCGGCCGGGCCGGCCACAAGGTCGCGGTGGTGGGCGACGGCGTGAACGACGCCCCGTGCCTCGCCGCCGCCTATGTGTCGGTGGCGATGGGCGCCCGCGGCAGCGACGCCGCGCTGGAACAAAGCGAAGTCATCCTGATGAACGACCGGATCGAGAATTTTCTCGCCGCGTTGCGACTCAGCCGGCGCGCGCGCCGGATCATCAAGGAAAATCTTTTCCTCTCGCTCGGCACCGTGCTCGTGATGGTGACGGCGTCGCTCTTCGGCTCCGTGCCGCTCAGCCTCGGCGTCGTGATGCACGAAGGCAGCACCGTCGTCGTCTGCCTGAACAGCCTGCGGCTGCTGCTGGGGAAGAACCGGTGAGGATGGGGTAGGGCGCACCGGCTCGGTGCGCCATGCTGGCGGCGGACTCGGCGAGTCCGCCCTACCGAGTGAAGCTCAGTCCTCGATCCAAACCGGATCGCCGGTGCGGACCTGCTCGAAGAACTCGGCGATCTCGACGTTGCGCATCTGCACGCAACCGGCGCTCGCGGGCGTGCCGAGCTGGTCCTCGTGATTCGTGCCGTGGATGTAGATGTAGCGCGCGTAGGTGTCCACGTCGCCGCCGGCGTTGTGGCCCGGCTCCAGGCCGCGGAGCCAGAGGATGCGCGTCGTGATGAGGTTGCGCTCGTTCTCCTCGGCGCTGAGTTCGCGATAGTGCCGGCCAGTCGCCACGCGGCTCTGGAAAACGATGCCCGGAGGCTGGCCGGCGCCGATTTTTTCCGCGATCTCGTGCAGGCCGCGCGGCGTGCCGAGCGAGTCCCGCACGTTGGAGGGCGGGCGCCGCGAAGTGGACACGACGTAGGCCTGGCGCAGGACGTCGTGCTCGTAAAACAGCAGCCGCTGCTGCGCGATGGATACGGCGATAAGACGCTCTGGGGACTTGCGTCCGAGCGCCTCCCACTTTTGCTTGGCCAGTTCAAAGTATTTTTTCACGTGCGCAAAAATTCCTATCGCGTCGGCATCGTCGGGGCCACCGGAGCAGTCGGTCAAGAGCTGATTGCCCTCTTGCACGCCCGCGCGTTCCCAGTCGCCGAGCTGCGGCTGCTGGCCTCGGCTCGGTCCGCGGGGCGCAGCCTCGAGTTCGCCGGAGAAAAACTCACGGTGCAGGAGGCGAGGCCCGAGGCGTTCGACGGACTCGACCTCGCGCTCTTCGCGGCCGATGGAGCGGTCGCCCGAGCCCTCGCGCCCGAGGCGGTGAAGCGCGGTTGCCTCGTGCTCGACAAGAGCTCGGCGTTCCGCCTGCGCGCGGATGTGCCGCTGGTCGTGCCCGAGATCAATCTTGGGGCGGCGCGCGACCACCGCGGCATTATCGCCAGCCCGAACTGTTCGACGGCGGTCGCGCTGATGGGACTCTGGCCGCTGCACCGGGCGTTCGGCGTGACGCGGGTGATTTTTTCCACCTACCAATCCGTCTCCGGCACGGGCGCCGACGCCATCGCCGAGTTGGAGGCGCAGGTGCAGGCCCATGTGCGCGGCGGCCCGCTGCCGCGCGCGGTGTATCCGCACCCGATCGCGTTCAACGTCATCCCGCAGGTCGATGTTTTCGGCGCCGACGGCTATACCGGCGAGGAGACGAAGATGCGCGAGGAGTCGCGCAAAATTCTCGACCTGCCCGCGCTCAAAATTTCCGCGACCTGCGTGCGCGTGCCGGTCGTGCGCGCGCACTCGGTCGCGGTCAGCGCGGAGTTCGCGCGTCCGGTGAGCGTCGCGGCGGCCCGCGCTGCGATCGAAAATTTCGCCGGCGCGACGCTGGTTGACGACCCGAGCAAGAGCGCCTACCCGACGCCGTTGGATTTCAGTCGGCAGGTCAAATGCGGCGTGGGCCGCATCCGCCTCGACACCGCGTTGGACAACGCGCTCTCGTTCTGGGTCAGCGGCGACAATCTCTGGAAGGGCGCCGCGCTCAATTCCCTCCAGATCGCCGAGGCGATGATCCGCGAGGGCATCCCGCTGCGGGCTTGAGTCACTTGCTACGGGGCCGATTTTCCGGAGTTCGCTCCGGCTTGGCGGGGTGGAGGGAGCGGCTCCGCCCGGTCCACGCGCCGCGAAAAGGCGGACGACACGGAGGTCGTCCCTCCCCAGGGAGCGATGGTCGCGAAGCGCGTTGGGCTGGGCTGACGCGGTGGAGCGCCCAAGAAAATTATCCTGGGGCGCGTCGCATGCGGCCCCACCTTTGCGCATTGGGCGGCGAGATCCGGAGAGCTCGCCCAACGCCAAACTTGTTTTCGCCCTTGCGAGAGTCCGACGCTTGCCGCTTTAGTGGCCGCCTTCCGGACGATTAGCTCAGTTGGTTAGAGCACCTCGCTTACACCGAGGGTGTCGGGGGTTCGAGTCCCTCATCGTCCACCAAGTTTCTTTCCGGGGCGGAAAGAAATTTGCCCACCGGAGCCTCGGCAAAGGTGGGCGAAGACACGCCGTTCCACTCCACTCATGAAAATCCTCCTCGCCACCCGCAAAAGCCCGCTCGCGCTCGCGCAGACCGAAATGGTCGCGGCCCGTTTCCGCGAGGCCTTGCCCGGTGCCGAGTGCGAGTTGCTGCGGATCGTCACCACCGGCGACCGACAAGCCGAGTGGTCGCTCGCGAAGCAGGGCGGCAAGGGACTGTTCACGGCCGAACTCGAGCAGGCGCTGCTGCGCGGCGAGGCGCACGTGGCTGTCCACAGTTGCAAGGATTTGCCCGGCGAGAATCCGGCCGGCCTCGCGGTCGCGGGTTTCATGCCGCGCGTCGACCCGCGCGACGTGCTCATCCTCCGCGAA
>JACQFT010000086.1 GCA_016199925.1 Opitutia bacterium
AGGATCGGCAAAATCTCTCAGCGCCCAGGCGACGGCCCCAAAGTTCGACCGCCATCCCGTAGCCACAGGCGTCCCTGCCTGTGGGGCTCGGGCGGGGCTCGTGCGGGGCTTGCCGCTTCGCCCAAACAAACCCGGCAGGCAGGGACGCCTGCCGCTACGCCGTCGCCACGCACTTTTCGGACGTCCCTCGGGGACGGCTCCAAAGTCCGGCGCCCGTCCCGTAGCCACAGGCGTCCCTGCCTGTGGGGCTCGGGCGGGGCTTGCCGCTTCGCCCAAACAAAACCGGCAGGCAGGGACGCCTGCCGCTACGCAGTCGCCACGCACTGTTTGGAGGTCCCCGAGGTTTTGGCCATCTGCCTCAACCCCGTCTCATTCGACTTCTTGACCGCAGCCATTTCACCCCGCAGCGTGCGCCCGTGGCCGACACCGAATTTTCTCCCGTCCAAAAAACTCTCCGCTGGCTGAGTGCGCACGGCTCGTATCCCGCGGGCCGCTTGCCGGCCGACGCGGAGCTGCTGCTGCTCTTCGCCGCAGCCGCCGGCGAAGACGAAGCCGGGCCGCGCGGCGCGCAGCACCACAAAAAGGTGATCCCCAACGCCAACTTCGCCGCCGAGATGCGCCGCTACACCGCCCAGCGCCGCCGCGCCCACATCAACAGCGACAACAGCGCCAAGACGTAGCCGGCGGCGGCGCGCGGAATCTCGCGGGCCGACCTCCGAGCGCCCGAGCCAATCAACGGGCCGTCGGCGAACGTGCCGTTGGCACGGCCGGACTCGGGAGTTTCAGCGGAAGTTGGCTCTCGGAGTGTCGGCGCCACGCGCCCGCCATGCCCCCGTCGCTCCCGCGCCGCGATCTTGTCTTGCCGGCCGGGCGATGTTTGGAACATTTAGCCGCCCCGTGCCTCCCACCCATCCCACCATGAAACTCCGCTCTCTCCTCGCCGGCCTCGCGCTCGGCTCGCTCCTCTTCTCTCGCGCCCTCGCCCAAGAGGCCGCGTCCTCCGTCCCGGCCGCGCCATCCGCGCCGCCGGAGGCCGCCCCCGCGGCCGAGCCCGCGCTCCCGCCCGTCACCGCCGACTTGCAGGCGCTGATCATGAAGGTGTCGGAGAAAATGCGCGCCGGCCCCGTCACCGCCGAGACGCTCGCGCCCGAGCTCGCCGCTTTCGACGCCTTGGCGGCCAAATACCCCGAGAAGAACGACGACACCGCGCAGGTCGCGTTGATGAAAGCCACGCTCTATGCCCAGGTGCTCGGCGACGAGGCCACGGCCAAGCGGCTCCTCGCCGCGATCAAGACGGATTTCCCCGGCACGAAGGCCGCCGCGCTCGTGGACCGGATCCTCGCCAGCATCGAGCACGCCGCCGCCGCGCAAGCCGCCGCCGGCACCCTCGTCGGCCAGCCCGCCCCGGCCCTGCATTTCAACTGGACGAGCCGCGCCGGCCTCAAGACGCTGGCCGACCTCAAGGGCCAGGTCGTCGTCCTCGACTTCTGGGCAACCTGGTGCGGGCCGTGCATCCGCTCCTTCCCGCAAGTCCGCGAGCACGTCGCGCATTTCAAAGGCTCGCCCGTGGTCTTCCTCGGGGTGACGAGCATCCAGGGCGCCGTCCACGGCCTCCCCGGCGGCAAGATCGACACGAAGGGCGACCCCGCCCGCGAGATGGCGCTCATGCCCGATTTCATGAAGGCCAAAGAAATGACGTGGGACGTGGCGTTCAGTGAGGAAAAAGTTTTCAACGCCGACTACGGCATCACCGGCATTCCCTTCGTAGCCATCCTCGCGCCCGACGGCACCGTGCGCCACGCCGGCCTGAATCCGCTCGACCCGAGCGCCGACATCGCGACCAAAGTCGAGGCGATCTTGAAGGAGTTCCACCTCCCCGTGCCCGCGAAGAGCTGAACGCCGGCTTCGCCGCGGGCGGCGGTGCGAACGGCGGATTGCTGAAACCGGCTCCGGCATTCCTTGCCGCGGGGAGGGACGGCCTCCGTGCCCTCCGCGATCGACGGCGGACGACACGGAGGTCGTCCCTCCGACTCCGCCCTCGGTGTTGGCACCGTTGGAGCGGGGCACCCCCGCCCTGGTTCGCCGGCCAGCAAAGCGCAAGCCATGCGGCGGCCGGCCCGGCCGGCCGGCTCACTCCTCGTCGCGGCCGGACATCTTCAATCCGGCGGGGCGCCGCGCCGCCGCCACCGCCAACCCGCGGCCACCAGCAACCCGCCGGCCGCGAGCAGCCCGCCCGTCGCCGGCTCGGGCACCGCAAGTGCGATGCTCACGTTGTCGATGAAAGTCGTCAGGTCGGTCGGGTCAAATGGCATCGTGCCGGAAAACAACAGCGTCTGCGTGCCGCCGGCCAGCGTGAACGGGTCGCTCGTCACCAAATTGAAGGAGGCCGAATCCAACGGCGTGACGGTCGCTGCGCCACCAAATGTCAGCGCCGTGCCGCCGACCGAGAGCGCGAGCGGCTGTCCGCCGCCGGCGCGCGCTTCGATGAAAAACGACAGCGTGTAAGTGCCCGCCGCGAAATCAATGTCCTGAAAAAACGAGCCCGTGCCCTGGATGAACGCGCCCGAGCTGCCTTCGGGAATTCCCGTCGTGCCGAAGAAGCCGTTGTTGCTCACGAAGCCGTCATAGGACGCGCCGCCGCTCGCGCCGAACGTCCAGCCCGTGATGCCCGTCAACCCGCCGAAGCTGGGCGTGTAGGCTGTGCCCGCGCCGCCGGGTGTCTCGAAACCGGCATTGATGATCGTCTGCGCCGGGGCGACCGCGCCGAAACTCAGCAGGCCGCAGGCGATGGCAATGGGCAGGAGACGATTGGCAGGGAAGTTCAGGCGAAAAATCATGGTCGGGAATCCTGGGAAACACGGAACGAGCGGGCGCGATGGATAGCGACCGCCAATTTCAAATCGGCGCAATTGGAGGAATATCCAGTGAAATGTCCCCTCGCCGGGCCGTTCACTTCCGGCTCTCCAGTTCTTCCCACCGGGCGAAGGCTGTGGAGTGGGCGCGCTCGAGCGTCTCGAGCTGCTTCTTCGCTTCGATGAACTTCGCGGGCTCCGTCTTGTAGAACGACGGATCGGCGAGTTTGCCGGTGAGGACCGCCTGCTCCTGTTCGAGCGCCTCGATCTTCGCGGGCAAGCCCTCGAGTTCGCGCTGCTCCTTGGCGGAGAGCTTTTTCGCGGCGTCTTTGCGCGGTGCCGCTGGCGCATCGGCGGTTTTTGCCGCCGGTTCCGGCGCACGGCGGGCCGCGGCCATCGCCCTCTTCTGCTTCTCGTGCACCCAGTCGCTGTAGCCGCCGACGTAGTCGCCGATGCGGCCGTCGCCCTCGAACACGAGCGTGCTCGTCACGACTTCGTCGAGAAACTCGCGGTCGTGGCTCACGAGGAGCAGCGTGCCCTTGAACTCGACGAGCAAGTCTTCGAGCAAATCGAGCGTCTCGGCGTCGAGATCGTTGGTCGGCTCGTCGAGCACGAGGAAGTTGGCCGGCTTGGTGAAGAGCCGTGCGAGCAGCAGGCGGTTGCGCTCGCCGCCGGAGAGCACGCGGGCGGGCGTGCGGGCGCGCGCGGGCTCGAACAGAAAATCCTGCAGGTAGCTGATGACGTTGCGCGAGTGCCCCTCGATGGTGACAGTCGGGTTGCCGTTCGCGATGTTGTCGGCGACGGTCTTGTTGTCGTCGATCTGCGCGCGGAGCTGGTCGAAGTAGACGACCTCGAGATTGGTGCCGTGCTTGATCTCGCCGCTCGTCGGCTGGAGCTGGCCGAGGAGAAGTTTGATCAGCGTCGTCTTGCCCGCGCCGTTGGGACCGAGGATGCCGATCTTCTCGCCGCGCTGGATGACGGTGGAGAAGTCGCGGATGACCGGGCGCCCGCCCTCGCTCCACGTGTAGTTGACGCCGATGGCCTCGATGACCTTGAAGCCGGTGCGCTCGGCCTCGGACACTTTGATGACGGCGGTGCCCGTGCGGTCGCGGCGCGCGCGGGCCTGGGCGCGCAGCTCGTGCAACGCGTGGATGCGGGCGGTGGCGCGCGAGCGCTGGGCCTTCACGCCGCGGCGGATCCATTCCTCTTCCTGCGCGAGTTTTTTGTCGAAGGCCGCGCGCTGGATTTCCTCGGCCTCGAGCACCTGCTGTTTGCGCACGAGGTAGGTGTCGTAATCGCAGGCCCAGCCGGCGAGGCGCCCGCGGTCGAGTTCGACGATGCGCGTGGCGATCTTGCGGAGGAACGCGCGGTCGTGCGTGACGAAGAAGAGCGTGGGTTTGGCCGTGAGAAGAAATTCCTCGAGCCACAGGATGGATTCGAGATCGAGATGGTTGGTCGGCTCGTCGAGCAGGAGCAGGTCGGGCTGGCCGGCGAGCGCGCGGGCGAGCAGCACACGGCGCTTGAGCCCGCCGGAGAGCGCGGAGAATTCCTGCTGCGGCGGCAACTGCAGCGCGGCAATCAGGTCCTCGACGCGCACGTCGCGCTGCCAGTCCTCCTCGTGGTGGTCGTCGTTGTTGCGCAGGCCGCTGAAGACGATGTCGTGCACCGTGCCGGCGAGGCCCTCGGGGATTTCCTGCGTGAGCCGCGTGTAAACGGCGCCGCCCGGGCGGTAAACGTTGCCGGCGTCGGGCTCCATCTCGCCGGCGATGACCTTCATCAGGGTGGACTTGCCCGCGCCGTTGCGCCCGAGCAGGCAGACGCGCTCGCCCGGATCGATCTGGAAATTGATTTTCTCCAGGATCGCGGGGCCGCCGAAGTGGAGGCTGACATCGAGCAGGTTGAGCAGAGCCATAAGCGGTCCAACGTGCGTGAGGCCGCGCGCGCATGCAAGCCGCACTTCCACCCGCGCCGCCGCGCCGGCGGCCGCGCCGGAACCCTTCGGCCGGGCCGGGCCGCCCGGCAAGAAATCTCCCGCCGCCGCCGGAGTCTCCTTGCCCGATGGCAAGATATGCGTAACTAATTTCAAGCCCGGCCGGGACATCACGCCCCGGCCCTGACATCATATCTCCCTATGGTCAGCCCAAACTCCCCCGTGACCGGCGAGGCGTCCCCCGCGACGCCCCCGGCCCCTGTTTCCCACACGCTCCTGCCCGATGTCGTCATCCGACTCGCCGGCAACTCCCAGGACGGCATCCAGTCCATCGGCGGCTTCCTCGCCCGGCTCGCCGGCCGGAGCGAACAGGAGGTCATGACGTTCATGACCATCCCGTCGACCATCTCTGGCGGCCCGTCGATCTTCCAGGTCCGCATGGGCTCCGGTGAGATCCTCTCCGCCGGCGACCAGGCCGACTTCCTCGTGGCGTTCTACCAACACAGCTACGACGCGCACATCAACTCCCTCCGCGCCGGCGGCGTGCTCATCTACGACAGCGACCACGTCACGCCCAACCCCGACGACAAACGCTTCACCCACGTCGGCCTCGCCATCACCTCCGCGACCATCGAAGCCGCCGGCGGCACCAGCAAGGACAAGGGCAAAAACATTTTCGTCCTCGGCCTCATCGCCCGCATCTTCGACCTCAACCTCGACAAGCTCCGCAAGCTCATCCAAGAGCGCATCGGCGGCAAGGGCGACGACGCCGCGCGCGCCGCGCTCATGGCGTTCGACGCCGGCTACGCCCACCCGGTCGAGAATCTCCTCGGCCACCTCTATCGCCTCACCCAGGGCGGGCCGCAGCAGCAAGACCGCCCCACCGTCACCACCGACGGCAACACCGCCCTCACCTACGGCCTCCTCGCCGCCGGCGTGCGCTACGGCGCCGCCTATCCCATCACGCCGTGGTCCTCGATCATGGAAGTCCTCCGCACCGAACTCACGCGTTACGGCGGTCTCTTCATCCAGGCCGAGGACGAGATCGCCGCCATCTCCCACGCGCTCGGGTTCGCCTACGGCGGCCACCTCGCCGTCACCGGCAGCTCCGGCCCCGGCCTCTCGCTCAAAATGGAAGCCCTCGGCTGGGCCGGCATGGCCGAGCTCCCCCTCATCGTCATCAACGTCCAGCGCGGCGGCCCCTCGACCGGCATGCCGACCAACGTCGAGCAGAGCGACCTCCTCCAGGCCATCTACGGCAGCCACGGCGACAACCCCCGCGTCGTCCTCTCCCCCAAGAACGTCGAGGACTGCTTCTACATCGCCCTCGAGGCCGGCCGCATCGCCCTCGAATACCGCACCCCCGTCATCATCCTCAGCGACCAGGCCATCGCGACGCGCATCGAGGCCTTTGAGGAACCCGATCTCGCCAAGCACATGGTCACGGTCAAGCCCGACCTCACGCCGCGCCCCGCCGATTTCAAACCGTATCCCTTCGACGGCATTTCGCGCCATGCGCCCCCGGGCACCAAGATGCTCTCCGGCAAATACCCGACCGTCACCGGCCTCGAGCACGACGAACTCGGCCACCCGACCGGCAGCCCGGTGCTGCACGCGAAGATGAACGCCAAGCGCCGCGAGAAAATCAAAAAACTCGCCGCCTCCCTCCCCGCACCCGAACTCTACGGCGACCCCGAGGGCGACACCCTCGTCGTCGGCTGGGGCTGCACCTACGGCCCGATCCGCGAGGCCGTCATGCGCCTCCGCTCCGGCGACGCCCCGATGAAACTCGCGCACCTCCACCTGCGCCACCTCAGCCCGCTGCCCCCCGGCCTCGCCGAGACCTTCCGACGCTACCGGCACATCGCCGTCGCCGAGATCAACGACGAGGGCATCTACGGCTACGGCCAGCTCGCGATGCTCCTCCGCGCCGCCTGCGCAAACCCCGCCATCCGCAGCATCTGCAAGACCGACGGGCTCACCTACAAAATCGGCGAGATCATCGCCGGCATCAAAAAAATCAGCGCCGGTTCCTGACCGTCCGGACCTCTGGCTCCGGCTTTCGCCATTCATCTTACAACCTGCAACTCTTCCTTTCCCCCGCCAACATGAGCAACGAATCCTCCCCGACGGCCACGGTCCCCGCCCCCGTCAACCTCCCGCTCAACAAGAAGGCCCTCACCGCCGATCACCCGACCTGGTGCCCCGGCTGCGGCGACTTCGCCATCCTCAACGTCTATTACCGCGTCCTCGAGAAACTCCAGATCCCCCACGAGAACATCGTCACCTTCGCCGGCATCGGCTGCTCCTCGCGCATGCCGTATTTCGTGAACTCCCACGGCGGCCACTACATCCACGGCCGCGCCCTCCCCTTCGCCGCCGCCATCAGCCTCGGCCGCCCCGACGTCAAGGTCTTCGCCTTCGGCGGCGACGGCGACGGCTTCTCCATCGGCGGCAACCACCTCACCCACGCCGCACGCAAAAACACCAACATGACCTACGTCATCATGGACAACTCCGTCTATGGCCTGACGAAAAAGCAGACCTCCCCCACCTCCCCCGTCGGCTTCAAATCCAAGACCGACCCCACCGGCGCGCTCGACCGCCCGATCAACCCGATGCGCATCCTCCTCAACAGCGGCGCCACCTTCGTCGCCCGCAGCCACGCCGCCCAGATCGCCCACATGACCGACATGCTCGAACGCGCCGCCCGCCACAACGGCTTCGCCGTCGTCGAGATTCTCTCCGAGTGCGTCGAGTTCTTCGAGGGCGCGTTCGACGGCGCCGTGCCCCGCAAGGGCGGCAAGTTCGAGACCATCGAACTGAAGAAAAACGACGGCACCCCCGAGGACGCTCTCCGCCACGATCCGACCGACGAAGTCGCCGCCTTCAAACTCGCCGGCCTCGACTGGCCCGGCAAGTTCGGCGTCTTCTACCAGCACCAGCGCCCGACCAAGAACGAACTCGAAGCCGGCCTCGTCGCCCGCGCCCGCGAGAAAACGAAAAACGCCTCCGACCTCGCGCTGATGCAGGGCACCTTCGCCAAGATGCGCTGAGCGCTGCGGGAACCGCCGCTCGCCGCGGAGGGATTCTGCTGGCCGGCGGAACGTCGTCCGTCTTTTTCCCATTCGCGGACCGGACGGAGCCGGTCCCTCCCCGCCGCCGCGCTCAACCCGCGGCCGGCACGAAGACCCGCAACCGGTGCCCGTCCGGATCCGCCGCCGTGAACGTGTAGCCAAAATCCATCGCCACCGGCACCTGCAGAATGCGGAGCCCGCGCGCCTGCCACTCCGCATGGCGCGCCTCGACCGTCGCACGGTCGCCCACCACAAACCCGATTTCCGCGCCGCCACCGGCCGCGACCGCCGCGGGCTCCACGTCGTGCCGCGCCCACAGGCCGAGCATCACGCCGCCGGTCAGACTGAACATCGCGAAATTCGGCGACGACTCGACCGGCGGCCGGCCCAGCAGCGCCGCGTAGAACGCCGCGCTCGCCGACGGACTCTCGACGTAGAGGATGATGAAGTTGGGATCGGCCGGAGGATTGGGAGGATTCATCGCGCGAGCATCGCACACCCGACTGACAACCCTATGTCAGGAGAGATTCCCGGCGCGCGGGGCCGGGCGCAAAACCTCGGTCACCTTCGGCGCCGCCAGCGGCGGGTGAACCTCCGGCTGAGCCGTAGGACCAGTGTCATATAATCCTAAATTCTGCAGTTGAAACGCGGAGATCGCGGAGGACGCGGAGCAGAAAGAGAGAGGATCCTTCACTCGAAAGGCTCACCTGCCGAGTGAGGGGACTCGGGACGAAAAAGCCGGGGTTTCTCCTCTGTGCTCTCCGCGCCCTCCGCGTTTCAACTGCGTTTTCTAGCGCGGAGCCGTTTTCCCCGGAACCGCCCGGAGCAACTCTACCCGCCGCCCGCCGCTCCCGTCAGAAACGGCGCGCACACGTCGGCCAGCCGGCGGATCGTGAACGGCTTCGCCACCACCGGCACCTGCCAGCGCGCGATTTCCTCCTCCAGTTTTTGGCCCCCGGCAAAGCCCGTGACGAAGACGAACTGCTTCGCCATCTCCGGCCGGACTTCGCGCAGCTTCAGATAAAATTCCGGCCCGGTCATCTCCGGCATGCGGATGTCGGACACGACGAGATCATAATCCGCCTGCGACACGAGCCGCAGGCCCTCCCGCCCACCCGCCGCGCAATCGACCTCGCAGGGGAAACTCGCGCGCAGTGCTTCCTGCAAAAACCGCCGCACCACTTCCTCGTCCTCGACCACGAGCACGCGGCGCCGCCCGGCGATCCCCGGCGCGGACTCCCTCGCGCGCGGCTGGTCCGCCCCTTCCCGGGGCGCCGGTGCGGCCGCCGCGAGGGCCGGCAGGCGCAGCGTGAACACCGCGCCCGCCCCCGGCGGACTGGCGCACGAGAGGTCGCCGCCGTGCTGCCGCGCGATCCCGGACGAGATCGACAACCCGAGGCCCGTGCCGCGATCCGGCGACTTGGTCGTGAAGAACGGGTCGAAAATCCGCTCGCGGATTTCCGGCGCGATGCCCGTGCCGTTGTCGCGGACCGTCAGCACGGCCTCGGCGCACTGCCGGGCGAGCATCAGCACCACCTCCGGGGCGGCCGCCCGCTCCGTGGCGTGAATGGCATTGAGCACCAGATTGATGATCACCTGCTTGATCTGCGCGGGGTCCGCCCGCACCCGCACCGGTTCCGGCGCGGCCTCGAGCCGCGCCTCCACCCGCGCCTCGCGCAACTGAAACTTCAGCACGAGGAGAGCCTCGCGCACCAGCGCCCCCAGCTCGAACTCCTCGGGCTGGCCCGCCGCCGGCTTGGAAAGTTGCAGCAATTGCCGGATGATCTGCGCCGCCTCCAGCGAGCTCTTCACGATGCACTCCGCGAACGCCCCCTCGCGCGCCCCGGCGCCTTCCGCCAGCAGTTGCGCAAAGCCCAGCACCGGCGTCAGCTTGTTGTTCAATTCGTGGGCGATGCCGCCCGCGAGCGTGTCGAGCGTCTGCTGTTTCTCCTGCCGCTGCAGGTGGCGCTCCATCGCGCGCTGCTCGGTGATGTCGTCAAGGCACGCGCACACCTGGCTGGTCTCGCGGATCCAGCCGGTGGAGATCCGGAAAAGCCGCGGCCCCGGCCCGGCGAGCTCGAGGTGGAACTCCCGCGCGCCCGGCGTCAGCCGGCCGAGCTCGCACGCTTCCAGCATCTCGTAGAACCGCGCCCGCTCGTCCGCGGCGACCAGCAGCGCCAGATTCGGCCGGTCCTCCCGCCGGTCGCCCAGCCGCAACAGCTCCTCCAACCGGCGGTTGCCCGCCTGCACTTTCCCGCGGCTGTCGAGCAGGGCGACCCCGAGCGCGTTGCTGGCGAACAGGCCGGCGCTCAGCGCCTCCGCCTGCCGCAGGGCATGGCCCGTCTGGAACAGCTCGACGTTGCGCCGCTGCAGCGTCTCGTGCTGCCGCTGCAATTCCCGGAGTTGCGCCGCCACCAGCCGCGTCTGCAATTGCGCCAGCACCTCGACCGGGATCAGGCCGATCAGGCGCAGCTCCTCGTCCACCAGCACGACGTCCTCATAAAACTCGTCCCCGTGCCGGCCGAGCGACTGCTCGAGGATCAGCCGGAGCGGCGCGGTGCGCCGGAAAATCAGCGGCCGTTCCACCTGCGCCATGTGCGCCGGACTGCGGGCGTTGAGGGCGAACCCGTAGCGGGAGCCCAGCAGGAAACCCAGGCTGCCGCGCGCGCAGACGCCGGTCACCCGGCCGTCCCGCACCAAGGCCAGAAAATCCACCCGCTTCTCCCCGAACACCGCATGCACCTCCTCCAACGGCCGGTCGTGCGCCACCGCGCCGCCGTGATGCACCAGCGACTCCAGTTCGATGGATTCGACGAGCATCTGCGCCGGCTCGCCGAGCGGGAAATTTTGCATCGGCCCGAAGTCCGGCTCAGGCTGGCCGTCCGCCACGGCGGCGGGCGCGGGTTGGCTCATGTTCATGCCCAAGAAAAAGCGCACCGCCCGGCGCTGGCCAGCCACGCTGCGTCACACTCCGGTGAAATCGCCGACAACCCACGCGCAGCCTTCGCCTCCGCGCGGCGCGCCGCCCGCCTCTCGCGCCACGCGGAGGGATTCACCGTCCGGCAGGTTGTCGCCCGCATTTCTGCGATTCGCAGACCGGACGGAGCCGGTCCCTCCACCCAAGCCACGCCGGGGCATTCCGCCGGCCACCACGACGGGAGAATCGCGAACCCGAGCGGCGCACAACCCACGGGGCAAGCCCCGAGGCCCTTGATCACGCCCGCTTCTTTCGGAATTTGTGGGAGCGACCTCGGTCGCGACCGCCGCGCGCCAGCGCGTTCCCACGGTCCGACCAAGCCGGAGCGGGCTCCGCGGCATCGGACCCACGGGGGAAATCCTTTCCGGTCAGGAATTGCGCCGGTGGATCGCCAGCGAATTGCCGTCCGGGTCGCCGATGATCGCCATCCGGCACACGCCGCTGTCCATCGGCTCGAGGTAGAAACGCACTCCCGCCGCCCGCAGCTCCGCGATCGCGGCGTCGAAATCCGGCACCTCCAACGCCAGACAGGGGCCGTCGGCCGACGGTTTCCATTTGTCGCTCGCCAGGTTGGAGACCGCGAGCGTGGCGGACCCGAGGTCGTATTCGGTCCAGCTCTTGCCCTCGTGCTCGAAGTTCATCGTGGGCGTCAGTCCGAGCACGCCCTCATAGAAAGCGCGGGCGCGCGCGGCGTCGGTGACGGGATAGCCGGTGAAGGCGATGGCGGTGATGTTCATGGTGTTTTGTTGGGTTAAAAAGTTTTCGTCGAAGCGCCGCTCACTTCACCGGCTCTTTCGGCAGCGGCAGCGACGCTTGGCCGAACACGTATTTCCAACCGGCCGTGGTGCGAGCGTAGGTGTCGCTGAACCACAACTTGTATTCGAAGGCTTTGCCGTCCTTCGTCGTTCCTTTCATCCAAAGCCGCGCGGTCACGACGGCCGTGTCGCCCCAAACGCGCACCGTCTGCGTGCCCGGGTCCTCATCCTGCTGCTCGTAGATCCGAACCTTGTGCAGCGCATCGTTGACGTGGTCCTGTTTGGTCGCGGTCCTTCCATCGCCCAAGACGAGGACCATGTCATCGGCTTGGATGCGCGCAATGGTCGCGGCGTCGTTGTTTTTGACCGCCTGCTGGAACTCGGTATCGAGGGCGGCGATGAACTTCGCGTCGTCGATCGCCGATGCATCGGCAACAGCGGGCGAAACCGCGGCGAGAATTCCGGCGGCGAGAATCGCGGCCTTTCCAGATGAGGTAGTCGTCATCCCGCGATCCTAGCAGAGCCTACTGACACCGTTATGTCAGGAACGACTAAGCCCGCAAAGTCCGCGGTGAACCGCACCCCTCGCACGCCTAGCACGCCGCCCCGGGAATGCACGCCGCGCATGGCGCGCCCGGCGACGATTTCCGCCGCCTCCCCGGCGCTCGCGCCCAGTCAACCGAGCGACTACCGGTATCAGCGGCATCTGATCGATGACACTCGCCCGGTCCGTGGCAGCACCGTCGCCGGCCTCTCGCGGCGCGTGCCGGCCGCGCGCGACCACGCCGCCTACTGGACGGCATCAAATCCGTTCAACCCTCTTGCCCGGCCCAGCCTTTGGGTTGCACGGCGCGCCGCGCCGCGTAACCTGCTCGCCCCGGGGGTCGTTTTCCCCGGGGAACCCGTGCCACCCGCCCCCCCAACCGCTCCCGGCGCTCCCGCTCCGGCCGCCAGCCGCCGCCAAGTCTTCCGCGTGCGCGGCCTCACCAAAATCTACGGCGAAGGCACCGCGCAGGTCCGCGCCCTCGACGGCGTCGACCTCGACCTCCACGAGGGCGAACTCGTCGTCCTCCTCGGCCCCTCCGGCTCGGGCAAGACCACCCTGCTCAACCAGCTCGGCGGTCTCGATCTGCCGACCGCCGGCGAACTCGCCTACCGCGGCACCGACCTCACCCACGCGACCGAGCAGCAGCTCACCAGTTACCGGCGCAACTCCGTGGGTTTCATTTTCCAGTTCTACAACCTCATCCCGAGCCTCACCGCGCGCGAGAATGTCGGCCTCATCACCGAGATCGCGCGCGACCCGATGCCGCCCGAGGAAGCCCTCGCGCTGGTCAGCCTCACGCCGCGCCTGGACCACTTTCCCGCCCAGCTCTCCGGCGGCGAACAGCAGCGCGTCGCCATCGCCCGCGCCATCGCCAAGCGCCCCGAGGTGCTCCTCTGCGACGAACCCACCGGCGCCCTCGACGTGCGCACCGGCATCGTCGTCCTCGAAGCCCTCGAGCGCGCCAACCGCGAACTCGGCACGCTCACCATCCTCATCACCCACAACGCCGTCATGGCCGAGATGGCCGACCGCGTCATCCACTTCTCCGACGGCCGCGTGCTGCGCGAACACCGCAACGCCACCCGCGCCGCGCCGTCTACGCTCCGCTGGTAGCGGAGAGAAAGCTCCAAGCGCTCCAACCTCCAAACACCAGTGAAACAACAATACCCAACAATCAACCAGCCGGACTGCGGAGGCTTCGCTGCTTGGAATTTTATTGGAGCTTGGATGTTGGAATTTGGAATTTTCTAGAATGCTCCCCCACCTCGACCGCAAGCTGCTCCGCGACCTGCGCCGCCTCAAGGGCCAGGCCGCCGCCGTCTCGCTCGTGATGGCCTGCGGCCTCGCGATGCTCATCATGGCGCGCAGCCTCATCTCGTCGCTCGACGGCACGCGCGCCGAGTATTACCAGACGAACCACTTCGCCGACGTCTTCGCGTCACTCAAGCGCGCCCCGAATCGCCTCGCCGAAGAACTCCGCGCCATCCCCGGCGTCGCCACGGTGCAGACCGATCTCGCGTCGCCCGTCACGCTCGACCTGCCCGGCCTCGGCGAACCCGCCGGCGGCCTCGTGCGCTCGCTCCCCGATTTCGGCGAACCCGAGCTCAACCGCCTCTTCCTCCGCCGCGGTCGCTGGCTCTCCCCCGGCTCGCGCGGCGAGGTGCTCGTCGGCGAAGCCTTCGCCCTCGCCAACCGCCTCAACCCCGGCGACCCGCTCACGATGCTCCTGCACGGCCGCCGCCAGCAGTTCCGCATCGCGGGCATCGTCCTCTCGCCCGAATACATTTTCGAATCCCGCCCCGGCGCCGCGCTGCCCGACAACCGCACCTACGGCATTTTCTGGATGCCCTACAAGGAGGCCGCCACCGCGTTCGATCTCTACGGCGCGTTCAACCACGTCGCCATCACGCTCGCACCCGGCGCGAACGAGCAGCCCGTCCTCAAGGAACTCGACCGCCTCCTCCTGCCCTACGGCGGCTTCGGCGCGTTCGCGCGCCAGGACCACCCGTCGCACATCCGCGTGTCCGACGAGATCCGCGTGCTCGCGATCCTCTCCATCGGCTTCCCCACCGTCTTCCTCGGCGTCGCCGCGTTCATGACCAACGCCGTGCTCACCCGCCTGCTCGCCCTCCAACGCGAGCAGATCGCCATCCTCAAGGCCTTCGGCTTCACCAACCGCCAGATCGTCGTCCACTATCTCAAGTTCGCGTTCGTCATGGTCGCCGCCGGCCTCGCGCTCGGGCTCGGCGGCGGCCTCTTCCTCGGGCTGAGACTCATGCGGATGTATGAACTCTTTTTCCGCTTCCCCGCCCTGCAGTTCACCTTCGACCGCCCCGCCGTCCTTATCGCGCTCGGCGTCGGCCTCGCCGCGGTCACCGTCGGCGTCT
The DNA here is from genome assembly GCA_016199925.1 of Opitutia bacterium. Lineage (GTDB taxonomy): Bacteria > Verrucomicrobiota > Verrucomicrobiia > Opitutales > Opitutaceae > JACQFT01. Next base: position 14,526 of record JACQFT010000086.1, read on the forward strand.
TCGGCGCCGTGCGCCGCGCCGCGAAACTCCCGCCCGCCGAGGCCATGCGCCCCGAGCCGCCCGCGCGCTACCGGCCGGCCTTCGTCGAGCGCGGCCGCTTCGCGCCGCGCTTTTCCCACTCCTTCCGCATCGCCGTCCGCAACCTCGAGCGCCGCCCGGTGCCGGCCCTGTTCACCGTCGTCGGCCTCGCCCTCGCCACCGCGCTGCTCATCCTCCCCAACACGTTCAAGGCCGGCATCGCGAGCGTCCTCGACTTCCAGTGGGACGTCGTCCAGCGGCAGGACATCAACCTCGGCCTGATCGAGCCGTCCTCCGCGCGCACCCTCCACGAGATCGCGCGGCTCCCCGGCGTCCTCAGCCTCGAGCCCGCGCGCCACGCCGCCGTGCGCATCCACTTCCACGGCCGCCACCGCCAGATCGCCCTGCGCAGCTTGCTCCCCGGCGGCCTCCACAGCCGCGCCATCGACGCCGCCGGCCGCGAAATCGTGCCGCCGCCCGACGGCATCATCCTCTCCGCCAAACTCGCCGAAGTCCTCGGCGCCACCGTCGGCGACCAGGTCGCCGTCGAAGCCCTCGAGGGCCGGCGCCGCACCGCGCTCCTCCCGCTCACCGGTCTCGCCGAAGATTTCACCGGCATCGCCGCCTACATGGACCTCCACGCCGTCAACCGCCTGCTCGGCGAAGGCGACGTCATCACCGGCGCAAGCCTCACCCTCGACCCGGCCCGCCGCGCGGAATTTCTCGCCGCCCTCCGGGGCCTCCCGCGCCTCAGCTTTGCCGTCATCAAGGAATCGCTCCGCAAAAGTTTCCGCGACACCACCGCGCAGAGCATGGGCCTGCTCCAGACGATCTACCTCACCTTCGCCGTCATCGTCTCCTTCGGCGTCATCTACAACAACGCCCGCATCTCCCTCGCCGAACGCGCGCGCGAACTCGCCACCCTGCGCGTCGTCGGCCTGACGCAGCGCGAAGTCGGCGCCGTCCTCGTCATCGAACTCGTCCTCCTCGCGCTGCTCGCCGTGCCGCTCGGACTCGCGCTCGGCACCGGGTTCACCACCGTCATCGTCCACGCCGTCAACACCGAGACCGTCCGCGTGCCGCTCGTCTTCACCCCCTACACCTACGCCTACGCCGTCATCGTCGTCGTCGTCGCCTCGACGCTCTCCGCGCTCCTCGTCCTCCGCCAACTCAACCAACTCGACCTCATCGCCGCCCTCAAAGCCCCCGAGTAACTTTCTGCTGCTTGCTCTCAGCCCTCAACTCTCAGCTCTCAGCTCTACTGCCATGAATCATTCCCCCGCTCCGAAAAAATCCAAGCCCTTCCGCTGGCTGCCCTTCGCCGGCGGCGCCGCCCTGCTCGCGCTCCTCGGCTTCGGCCTGCGCCCGCAGCCCGCGCCCGCCGAGACCGCCCGCGCCGTCTATGGCCCGCTCCGCGCGACCGTCAGCGAGGAGGGCAAGACCCGCATCCGCCAGCGCTACATCGTCTCCTCCCCCGTCAACGGCCAGTTGCGCCGCGTGCCGTTCAAGCCCGGCGCCGAACTCGCCGCGAATGACATCGTCGCCGCCATCGAACCGATGGCCGCCACCCCGCTCGACCCGCGCGCCCGCCGCCTCGCCGAGGCGCGCCGCGACGCCGCCGTCGCCACCCTCGAAAAAACTCGGGCCGCCCACGACCTCGCCCGCAGCGAACTCGGCCGCCTCGAAAAAATGTTCGCCGAAAAAACCGTCTCGCCGCAGGACCTCGACAACATCCGCCTCCGCGAAACCGCCGCCGCCCGCGACGTCATCGCCGCCGACGGCGCCCTCCGTCTCGTCGAAGCCGAACTCGCCGAAGCCGGTGTCGCGGGCACCCCGCCCGCGCTCGTCGAAGTCCACGCGCCCGCCGGCGGCCGCGTGCTGCATGTTTTCCAAGAAAGCGAACGCCCCGTCCTCGCCGGCACGCCGCTCGTCGAAGTCGGCGACCCGGCCGACCTCGAGGTCGTCATCGAACTGCTCTCGCGCGACGGCGCCGCGCTCGCGCCGGGTGCGGCCGTGGAGTTCGAGCAATGGGGCGGCCCGGTGTCGCTCGCCGGCAAAGTGCGCATGGTCGAACCGGCCGCGTTCACGAAAATTTCCGCCCTCGGCGTCGAAGAGCAGCGCGTCAACGTCATCGCCGACCTCACCACGCCGCTCGACCAGCGCCGCTCGCTCGGCGACAACTTCCGCGTCGAGGCGCGCGTCGTCCTCTGGCAAAGCGACCGCGTGCTGAAGGTGCCGGTGTCCGGCCTCTTTCGCCGCGGCCAGGACTGGGCCGCCTACGTCCTGCGCGACGGCCGCGCCGCGTTGCAGATCGTGAAAGCCGGCCGCGCCAGCAACACCGAGATGCAAGTCCTCGCGGGCCTCGAGGAAGGCGACGAAGTCATCCTCTACCCCGGCGACCGCATCACCGAGGGCCAGCGCGTGAAACCGGTGAAACTCTGATTTGCCTTCTGTGGCTTGCCCGTGGGTCAGCGAGCTCGCTCGCGCCCTCACAACTGACACTTGCTTCCTGTCCCAAACCGGCAGGCAGGGACGCCTGCCGCGACCACAGTCGCGCACGCGTTGCTTCGGCGTAGCCACAGGCCTCCGTGCCTGTGGGGTTTGCTCCGGGCCGTTCTCCTCCGTTCCGTTGCTCGCTTCTCGTCCCAAACCGGCAGGCCGGGACGCCTGCCGCTACCACAGTCGCGCACGCGCTGCTTCGGCGTAGCCACAGGCCTCCGCGCCTGTGGGGTTTGCTCCGGTCCGTTCTCCTCCGTTCCGTTGCTCGCTTCTCGTCCCAAACCGGCAGGCCGGGACGCCTGCCGCTACCACAGTCGCGCACGCG
>JACQFT010000092.1 GCA_016199925.1 Opitutia bacterium
GGCCCCGCGGCATTCCAGAAACCTGTCCACGGTATTTGTGGGAGCGACCTTGGTCGCGACACGCACCCCACACTGAGTCGCGTGCAAGCACGCTCCCGCCGCCCAACCAAGCCGGAGCAAGCTCCGAGATATTGAACCCAGAGGGAGTAAGAATGCCTCGGGGCAGGCCTCCGCGACATCTCGTCACGACCGCGCCTGTCCGGCATGGTGGGAGCGACCTTGGTCGCGACACGCACCCCACACTGAGTCGCGTGCAAGCATGCTCCCACCGCCATCCGTCCGAGCCGAAGCTCGTCCGCCGCGGCGGGCAAGCTTTGAGGGACCGGCCTCCCGGGGAAGCAAACCGGGGCGCGAATGCAGCTTGCCGCCCCGGCCCGGGAGCACCTTTAATCTCCGCACGACGCTTCGACCGGAATTCTTGGGCCGTCTTGGCGTTGGTCTCGGGAAAGTCATGACGCCAAAAAACTCCAACCCCGCCCCGGCGCCCGCCGACCCCGCGGTGAAGCCTCCCCGGCCCGCGGCCGCACCCGCGCGCGGCGACCGCCCCATGACGAATCTTTTTTCCGCCAAGTCGCTCAGCCCGCAGAACCGCGCCGAGATGCGCACGGTGTTCGACCAGGCGATCCGCGCGGCGGAGCACGACCAGATGCGCCTCAAGGTGCCGCGTGAGGTCAGGCCCGCGCAGCAGCTCCGCGGCATGCACTACCACTACCGCCCGGAGATTTTCCTCCAACTGCACGGCCGGACGGATTTCCGGTTTCCCCGCGAGACCTTCGAGCTCCACCCCGGCGAACTGTGCGTCATCCCCGCCGGCGTGCCGCACGGCGAAGTCATCTACCCGGAGAAAGACCAACCCTTCCGCAACCTCGTCGGCGGTTTCTACAACAACACCATCAGCCTGCACTTCGCCTACGAGGCGCAGCCCAGCCGGCCCGACATCGAGGTCATCGAATTTTTCGACGCGCCGAATCTCGACGTGTTTCTCACGCTCGCGAACAGCCTCGCGCAGACGCATTTCATGCAGAGCCCCGCGCGCGACGCCGTGCTGAAGGGCCTGAAAATTTCCCTCCTCGGCCTGTTCCGCAACATCGTCGAGACCGGCACCGGCAACCTGAACAACGACATCGGCAAGGTCTTTCAGGCGAAATGTCTCGTGCGCGAGCAATACGGCAACTCCGACCTCAGCGTGCAGCGCATCGCCGAGATGCTCGGCTGCTCGGCGGACTATCTCTCGCACCTCTTCCACGTCGAGACGAAGGAGCGGCTCACCCACTACATGCAGCGCATCCGCATCCAGGGCGCCACGCTCGCGCTGGAGACGACCGCGCTCAACATTTCCGAGATCGCCTACGCCAGCGGCTTCGCCGACCCGGCGTATTTCGCGCGCGTCTTCAAGCAGCACAAGGAAGTCACGCCGCAGGAATACCGCGCGCAACTCGACGCCCAGCGCCAGCACGTGGACGGCCAGCCGAAGACGGTGTATTTCAACCGCCTCGATTACTCGCCCGGCGAGCCGAAGAAAAAGCCCGCCCCCGCGGCCGTCGCCCCCACCGCCTCCGTCGGCACGCTGTCCGCAGGCGCGTGACTCAGGCGCCGGCGCGCTGGGTTTCCCGCGGCACCCAGACCAGCGCGAGCGCGGCCACGAGCAGCGAGGCGCCCCCCAGCATCACGACCTTTACGGGGTCGTTGTGGAAAAGCTGTTTCACGACCGGCTCCAGCGTGAGCGACGCGAGAATTTCCGGGAGCACGATAAAGAAATTGAAAATGCCCATATAGACGCCCATCCGGGCCGCGGGCAGCGCCCCGCTCAACATCGCATAGGGCATCGAGAGGATGCTCGCCCAAGCGATGCCGACCCCGATCATGGTGCATTGCCACAGCACGCGATCGTGGATGAATCCGGTCGCGAGCAGACTCAGGCCGCCGAGCACGAGGGCCAGACCGTGGACTTGGCGCCGGCCGAAACGGTTCGCCAACGGGGCGAGCAGAAACGCGACGAGAAAGCAGACGATGGAATACCACGCAAAGGTGCGCCCGCCGAAGAGCGTGCCCTGGTCAAACGCCGGCGAGTGCGGGTCGAGCGCCCCGAAGACCTGTTGGGCCGTCGCCAGACTGAACATCATCCACATGCAGAACAAACCCAGCCAGGTGAAAAACTGCACGACCGCGAGGCGCTTCATCGTCAGCGGCATCTCGCGCAGAGCGGCGGCCACTTCGGGTCCGCTGAGCACGGCGCCGATCACCGCCCCGAGGACTGCGCCGCCCACCGGCTGCCAAATCCCCAGATGGCCATCCACCAACAAGCCGCGGGAAAGGCCGAAGAACAGGCCGAGCCCGGCGCTCCGTAGTGCTCGAAAATGCTCGGCAACGCGTTCGCCACGGCGGCGCCGATGCCGATGAAGAAACTCTGCATGACGAAGCCGAGCGTTCGCTGCTCATCGGGCAGCTTGTCCGCCACAAAGGCCCGGAAAGGTTCCATACTCACGTTGATGCTGGTGTCGAGAATCCAAAGCATCGCCGCGGCGGCCCAGAGAGCCGGGACATCGGGCATGAAGAACAAAGCCACGCTCGCCATCACCGCTCCAACGAGAAAATAGGGTCGACGGCGACCAAGCCGCGTCCACGTGCGGTCACTCATCGCCCCGATGATCGGCTGAACGATGAGGCCGGTCATCGGCCCGGCGAGCCAGAGCAGCGGAATCTTCGAAGCATCCGCCCCGAGCTTCGCGTAGATTGCACTCATATTCGCGAGCTGTAATCCGAACCCGAACTGGATGCCGAGGAAGCCGAAGCTCATGTTCCAAATCGCCGGCATCGAGAGGGGTTTCAGGGTCTTCATAGGGGAGGCGGTGAACGGTGGAGCGGCTCGCTGTATTCGACCACGGCGCGGTTGCCGCTCCGGTCGTAGAGCCTGATCCAATCGCGCAAAGTGGCCAGCCTTTCTCCGGCGAGCCCGGCCAACTGGGCCGCGGTGAAACGCCAGCGCCAGTTGCCCTCGGCCGTGCCGGGCCGGTTGAACGTCGCGCCCGCCGGCAGATCGAGCAGGTCCTGCATCGGGATGACCGCGAGCCGGGAGACCGTCGCCAACACGTGGCGGATCATCGGCCAGGCCGAGGCGCTGCCCTGGAGGCCGAAATAGGAATCGATCGGCGCCGCCTGCGCGGGGGTGAGGCCCTCGAGCCAGCCGCGCGTCGTCGTGTTGTCGTGCGTGCCGGTGTAGGCGACGCTGTCGGGCGGATAGAAGTGCGGCAGGTTGACGTTGTGCGCGTCGTGGCCGTAGGCGAACTGGAGGATCTTCATGCCGGGCAGACCCGCGGCGCGGCGCAGCGCGACGACGTCCGGCCCGATGTAGCCGAGGTCCTCCGCGATGATGCGCGCCGCCGGCAGCGCCGCGCGGAGGACGGCGAAAAATTCCCCACCCGGGCCTTTCTGCCAACGGCCGCCACTGGCGTCGGTCGCGCCCGCCGGCACTTCCCAATAGGTGTCGAAGCCGCGGAAGTGGTCGAGGCGGATGATGTCGTAGAGCTCGAACGCGGCGCGCAGCCGCTCGATCCACCACGCATAGCCGGTGCGCTGCAAGTGCTCCCAGTCGTAGAGCGGATTGCCCCACAACTGGCCCGTGGCGGAAAAATAGTCCGGCGGCACGCCGGCGGTCGCGAGCGGCTGCCCGTGCGCATCGAGGCGGAACACCGCGCGGTTCTGCCAGGTGTCGGCGCTGTTGAGCGCGACGAAGATCGGCACGTCGCCGATCACCCCGACGCCGTGCTCGGCGGCGTAGCGGCGCAGGCGGTTCCATTGGCCGAAGAAAAGATATTGGTAGAACGCGTGGCGCTCCATGTCGCGTTTGGCCGACGCCGGCAATTCGGCGCGCAAGCCTGGCGACCAGGTGCGGCAGTGCTCGGGCCACTGCGGCCAGGCGCGCCCGCCAAAGTGATTCTTGAGCGCCATGAACTGCGTGAACGGCACGAGCCAGTGCTCTTCGCGGCGGCAGAACGCCGCGAACCCGCCGAGCCCGTCCACCTCGTCGGCGCCGGCCGTCGCGAAATTGTCGTGCGCCCGGGCGAGCACGCTCCAGAAATTTTCGTAGAGCCGCCCGTAGTCGGCCGTCTCGGCGGGCAGTTGCCGGAGCGGCGCGAGGTCGGCCTTGGTCAGCAGGCCGTCGCGCAGCAGGTCGCCGAGATCGATGAAATACGGATTGCCCGCGCGGCCCGAGAAAAGCTGGTAGGGCGAATCGCCGTAGCCGGTCGGACCGATGGGGCAGATCTGCCAGTAACGCACGCCGGCGGCGCTGAGAAAATCGACGAAGCTCCGCGCCCCGCAGCCGAGATTGCCGATGCCATAGTCGCCGGGCAGCGAACTGAGATGCGCCAGCACGCCGGCGGCGCGGGTGTCGAGCCAGGAGGTGGGTTGAATTCCCATGCGGGTGGTTTAGCGAAATTGGATCTCGTGCGCGCGCCCGTCGTCGGCGAGACGCACGACGACGGTCCGGGCATCGGGGCGATGCCAGCCGGGGGCGGTGGAGGGAGAGGAAATTTCCGGCAGCGGCCGGCCGTCGAGCAGCACCGTCGTGCCCGCCGGCTGCGCGTGGAGCGTGAGTTCGTAGTGGCGCGCGGCCGTGCGGTAGGGGCCGAGGGGCGCGGCGATGGTGACGGTTGTCGCGGCGCCGGCACGCGTGCAGCTCACGGCAGTGCGCCGGCTCTCGCCGCGCAAGTAGGCCGGGCTCGCGCCGTCGTCTTCGTAGAGCGAACCCGTGGCGTTGCCCTGCTCGTCCGGATAGACGTCGAAGCGCAGCGGGCTCCACGGCTTTTCGCCCGTGTGGTTCATGGAATCGGTCGAGGGCACGATGCTGCCGCCCCGCACATAGAGCGGCAGGTGATCGAGCGGCGCGTCGACGCGCTGCATCGTGCCGCCGGCGAGCGGCGCGGCCGTCCAAAAATCATACCAGCGCCCCCGCGGCAGATAGACTTCGCGGCCGCGTTCGGCGGCGCGCACGACGGGCGCGACGAGGAGCGCGTCGCCGATCATGAATTCGTCGTCGAGGTTGAGCAGGCTGGCGTCGTCCTGGAAATTGAGCAGGAGCGGGCGGAAGAGCGGCACGCCGGTGCGGTGCGCCTCCTCGAGCGTGGTGTAGAGGAACGGCAGCAGCCGGTAGCGGAGCTTCAGGTATTTCCGGACAATGTCCTCGTAGGGCGCGCCGTAGCGCCACGGTTCGTGGTCATACATGTCCACGGCGCCGTGGTTGCGGAGGAGCGGCACGAAGCACGCCAGCTCGTAGCTGCGCGCGAGCAGTTCGCCGTCGCCGCGGCCGATGAAGCCGGGCACGTCGGCGCCGACAAAGGTTTCGCCGGAGAGCCCGAGCGAGGCGAACATCGGGATGTTCAGCGCGAGGGAGGCGAACGTGGCGTTGTTGTCGCCGGTCCACATCGTCGAGTAACGCTGGATGCCGGCGTAGCCGGCGCGCGTGATGACGAAGGGGCGCCGGTCGGGCTGCAGGCGCTGCAAGCCCTCGTAGGTGGCGCGGGCCATGTTCAGCGCGAAAACATTCCGGTTCTTGCCGTAGAGCGAGTGCGTGCCGAGGTCGTCGAACACGACGTCCTTCTGCGACGCGCCGGATTTGTCGACGAAGTCCGAGGGCTCGTTCATGTCGGTCCAGATGCCGGCGACGCCGTGGTCGGTGAGCGCGCGATGGAGACCGCCCCACCAGCGGCGTGCGTCTTCGCGGGTGAAGTCGACGAACACGGATTTGCCCGGCCAGACTTCGGGCAAGTGCAGGCTGCCGTCCTGGCGGCGGAGGAAGAAGTCGTGCGCGAGACCTTGGTTGAACACGTAATAGCTGTCGGCCTGCGGCGCGAGTTCCGGGTGGGGGCTGAGCGGCTCACCGGGACGGTTCGCCCTACCATCCGTCGGCGGCTGGTATTTGACGCCCGGGTCGATGATCGTGACGAGCTTCACGCCTTGGTCGCCGAGCGTCTTGGTGAGCGCCGACGGATCGGGGAAGCGCGAGCGGTCCCATGTGAACACCCGGTAGTCGTCCATGTAGTGGATGTCGAGGTAGAGCACGTCGAGCGGCAGATCGCGCGCGCGGTATTGGCGGGCGACTTCCTCGACCATCGCCGCCGGATAATAGCTGTAACGGCTCTGCTGGTGGCCGAGCGCCCAGAGCGGCGGCAGCGGCATCCGGCCGGTGAGCTCCGTGTAGCGGCCGAGGATTTTCTTCATCGAGGGACCGGCATAGAAATAATAGTCGAGCACTCCCCCCTCGGCCTCGTAGACGGCCGCCTCCTGCCCGGTGTGGCCGAGGTCGAAGCGGGCGCGGTGGGAGTTGTCGTAGAACAGCCCGTAGGCGCGGCCGTTTTCCCAGCCGAGATAGAACGGGATGCTCTGGTAGATCGGGTCGGTGCCCTCGACGTAGCCCGGCGTGTCGGAGTTCCACATCGTGAACTCGCCGCGGCGCCGGTCGAGTGGCGCCGCTTTTTCGCCGAGGCCGTAGAAATGCTCGTCGAAACCGAGCCGCTTCGCGGCGGCGACGCGGCCGGTCTTGGCGTCGCGCGCCATCGGGCGCTGGTCGGCGTTGATGACGCGGCCGGTAGCGGCGTCGAGAAAATCGATCCGCAGCGGACTGCGGTGGATGACGACCTTGAGTTCGGCCGTCGTGAGCGTGAGCGCGTCGGTGGTCTCGGCGAGCTGCCACGGCGGCGGCGGCCAGTCGGTGCGGGCGATGGCCCACGAGTGGTCGGGTTCGTCGGGTTGGCCGGCGAAGACGGTGCGCACGCGGACGAGGTCGGCGGCGAGGATGGAGACGGTGACACGCGCGCCGTCGGCGCAGGTGACTTGGGCGCCCTGCGGCATGCGGGCGACTTTCTCGGCGGGCCCGAGCGGCGCGAGTCCGCGCCCATCCGCGGCGGCCAGCGGTGCGGCCACGAGGAGACTGGCGAGGAGTGAGAGTGGAAGACGCACGGAGCTCGGAAAGGGGCGGCGGGCGGGATGAGAACCGCCAGCCGCGGGAGAACTGACTGGGCGCCGAGGCGCCGGGGAGGCAGCCGCGGCCCCTTGAGGCGGCCACGGCTGCTCCGTCGATCCGGTCAAGTTGGCAGCGGAGGGTCGCGGGCCGGCAGGCGGATTTTCCCAAACCGCCGGCCGGCCAGCCCCGAAACTCAGAACTTGTAGTTGAGGCCGAACAGGTAGGTGCGGCCGTATTTCTGGAACTCGACGAGCTGGTCCTGCGTGACTTGGTAGGTTTTGTAGGAGGCATCCGTGAGATTGTAGGCCTGGAGCAGGACGCCGAGGCCCTTGAACGCGCCGCTCTGGAACTCGTAGCCGATCTGCGCGTCGACGAGGCGCTCGTTCTTCACGAAACGCAGTTCGCGGTCGGAGCCGAAGCCGCTGATCTCGCCGATGAAGTCCGAGCGATAGCGCTGGCTGACGCGGGCGGAGAAGCCGCTCTTTTCGTAGTAAACCGTGAGGTTCGTCACCGTCTTGGACAAGCCGGGCAGCGAGATGGAGCTGCCGAGGTTGGTGTTGTCGATCGTGATCTGGCTCGAGGTGTTCGAGTAGCTGGCGACGAGCCCGAAGCCGTCGAGCACGTCGGAGACGACCTTGAGCGGCAGCGAGGCGGAGAGCTCCACGCCCTTGAGCGAACCGCCGCGGCCGTTGAGCGGCTGGTTGAAGCGGCCGATGGGCGTGATCGCCTGGATCGGGCCGTTGTTGCCGGTGAGGAACCGGGAGAAATCGTAGTTCGGGTCCGTCTGTTCAAAGATGAAAGTTTTCAGATCCTTGTAGAACCCGGCGATCGCCACGTAGCCCTTCTTGTTGGCGAAATACTTCTCATACGACACGTCGAACGCGGTCGCGCGCCACGGATCGAGCCGCGGGTTGCCGCCGCTGCCGCCCGGCAGGCGGGTCGTGTTGTCGATGCCGAACTCGAGCGCGGACTTCAGTTGGTCGAGGCGCGGGCGGGCGACCTGCTTGGCGGCGGCGAGACGGAGCACCTGGTCGTGCTCGAACTCGAACGCGAGGTTCGCGCTCGGGAGGAAATCGGTGTATTTCTTGCCGTCGGTGTTCAGCCGGACCTGCTGGCCGGCCGGCCGGGAGTTGTCGAAGAACTTGGAGGTCGAGGACTGGTCGACGCTCTTGGCCTGCACGCCGATGTTGCCGCGCATTCGGACCGAGCCGAGCTGCTGGTTGAGGTTAAACTGCGTGTAGTAGGTCGCGATCTTCTCGTCGACCTTCCAGGTCTTCTGGATCAGGTAGCCGAAGGCGTCGGAGCTCGGGACGAAGGGATTGTAGAACTTCGCAAGCACGGCGGGCACGTTCCAGCTCAGCACGGAGGGCGCGCCGCCGATGAAACCGAGGTTGGTGTTGCCGAGCTGCACGTCGCCGGTGAGCGACTGGGCGGCGCCGGGCACGCTGAGACCCGCCTCGGGCTGGGCTTTGTCCTTGGTGCGGTTGCCGTAGTTGAGGCCGAACTCGACGTTGTCGAAAAATTTCTCGAGGCCGCGCGAGGCGGAGACCCGGTAGGACTTCAGGGTGTCCTTCACGTAGGGCACCTTGCCGTAGCCGGCGCCGTAGATCGTGTTGCCGACCTGCACCCGGGCCACGTCGGTGTAGTTCTGGCCGAAGGTCGCCGTCGGGAAACCGCCGGTGCCGAGGTTGTAGGTGGCGTTGTCGAAGGCGAAGTTGCCCGCGCCGTTGCGGAAATGCGCCTGCGTTTCGAGGTTCAGCTCGTTGCGCTCGGCGCGCGAGTAACTGGCATCGCCGACCAGAATCCACTTCTCGAAGCGGTATTTGCCGTTCCACCCGAAGGCGGTGAGTTTGTCGCGCCGGTCGTTGTAGATGCCGCGCACGAGCGGATTGACGCCGGTGACGGTGCCGCCGACGAGGATGCCGTTCGAGATCGTCGTGGCGGAGTAAGCCATGCCGGGCGCGGGCGCCGACTCGTTGTTGTTGTAGCCGCCGATGTGCGTCTCGAGGCCGCGCGCGGTTTCCTCGCGGCGGAACTTCGAGTAATAGGCGTCGATCACCATCGTGAAGGCGTCGGTCGGCCGATACTCAAAGACGCCGATGAAACCGTCGCGGGTGTTGGTGCCGCTGCGCGCGAACAGTTTCAAACCGTCCGTCGAGCGCGCCGAGCCGGGGACGCCGGAGATGCCGCCGTTGTGCCAGCCGTAGGTGCCGAATTCCTGGCCGATGATCGGCGACTCGAGGTGCGCGTAGCCGAACGCGATGCCCATGGTCTTGTCGGCGGACTGGTCGATATAGGTCACACTGTAACGGTTGCCGGTGTGCTTCGAGTCGGAGCCGAGGTTCTTGACGGAGTTATATTCGCCCCGGACGTTGAGCGCGATGGCGCGGCGGCTGTAAGAGAGGGGTTTGACCGTCTCGAGATCCAACGTGCCCGAAAGACCCTGGCCGACGAGGCTGGCGTCGGGAGTCTTATAGACGGTGACGCTGTTGATGAGCTCCGAAGGATACTGGTCAAACTCGACGCCGCGGTTGTCGCCGGTGCTGACCTGCTCGCGACCGTTGAGGAGCGTGGTGGCGAAGTCGGGCGCGAGACCGCGGACCGAAATGACCTGGGCGCGACCCGCCACGCGCTGGGCGGCGAGACCGGGGAGGCGCGCGATCGACTCGGCGATGCTGATGTCGGGCAGCTTGCCGATGTCTTCCGCGGTGATGGATTCGACGATCGAGTTCGACGCGTTCTTCGTGGCGATCGACGCCTCGATGCCGGCGCGAATGCCCGAGACGACGAACGGATCCAGCTTCACCGTCTCCGGCTCCACCTTCGCGTCCGTCGCGGCGGCGGTCGCTTTCTTGGCCGGCTCGGCCGCGGGGGTCTGGGCAAACACATTCAGGGCCGGCTGCGTGAGCAGCAGACCGGCGACCAGTCCTCGCAGGAGGAACCGGCGCGTAATAGCAGATTTCGGTGCAGGGTGCATGATGGGTGGTAGGAACTGAATTAACTCGGGGGAATCGGCGGTGGAAAAACGGAATCGTGGACCGCGGGGGGTTCCGTTGGTGCAGGCGAATGTGCGCGATCCGCCGCCGCGCCGCGACCCGCAATCCGCACATAAAACCGAGATGCCTGCGAAAAGTCTTAGGTCCGCGCGAAACCGCGGAACCAGTTTTTCGCGCGCCGCATCCGCCGCGGCTGCGGTGTTCCCAGAGGAGAAACCGCGGTTTCGCGCCGATCCGGCCGCCTGCTTCGCCGCGACCGCGAGCACGTGCGGCCCAAGGATAATCCGGCCCGACCTAGGTTTTTTCCCGTCCTTGCAAGACTTCTCCGTTGCGGTGTATTTGACCGTGCCGGTCTGCGCCGCACGCTTTCGTCACCCCTATGCCCTCCCCTCTTCGCCGTTCCTGCTGCTGGTTGGTCCTGTCTCTCGCCGCACTGGCGGCCCGAGCCGCGCCGGCGCCGGTCGTCAGCGTCGCGCGCTTCACCCACCCGGGCGCCGGGCAGACTTTCTACCTGGTCATGCCCGACCGGTTTGCCAACGGCCGCACCGACAACGACACGGGCCACCTGCCCGGCGGGCCCGAAGACCACGGCTTCGACCCGACGCGCCGCTCGCACTATCACGGCGGCGATTTTGCCGGCCTCACCGCGCGGCTCGACTACATCAAGCAACTCGGGACGACCGCGATCTGGACCACCCCGCCCTACAAAAACAAACCCGTGCAAAGCGGCACCGCCGGCTACCACGGCTACTGGCCGCTCGATTTTCTGCACGTGGACCCGCACCTCGGCACGGACGAGGAATACCGCGAGTTCATCCGCCAAGCCCACGCCCGCGGGATGCGGGTTTACCTCGACGTGGTCGTCAACCACACGGCCGATGTGATCAAATACCAGGGCGACCGATACACCTACCTCGACAAAGCGACCGCGCCCTACCGCGATGCCGCCGGCAAGTTGTTCGACGAGCGCGCCGTCGCCTACAACGGCCTGGGTGATCCCGCCGCCTTCCCGTCTTTGTCCGCCGAGCACAGCTTCCCCTACCGGCCCGTGCTGCCGCCCGGCGAGGAGCACGCGAAGAATCCCGCGTGGCTGAACGACGTCACCCTCTACCACAACCGCGGCAACAGCACCTTCGCCGGCGAGAGCGCCGTGCTCGGCGACTTCGTGGGGCTCGACGATCTTTTCAGCGAGAACCCGCGCGTCGTGCAGGGCTTCATCGACGTGTTCGCCCAGTGGCTCGACTGGGGCGTGGACGGTTTCCGCATCGACACGGTGCGGCACGTCAACGCGGCGTTCTGGCAGGCCTTCGAGCCCGCCCTCCGGGCGCGGGCGCGCGCGCTCGGCCGGCCCGATTTCCTCCAGTTCAGCGAAGTTTACAACGAGGCCGGCGACCCGGCCTACCTCAGCGAATTTTCCACGGACACGATCCCCACCGACGCCACGAGCGATTTCGGATTTTTCGCCCACGCCCGCCAGTTCGTCGCCCAAGGCGGCACCGCCGCCGCGCTCGCAGATTTCTTCGCCCGCGACGACTACTACACCGACCACGACAGCAACGTCCATTCGACGAACACCATGCTCGGCAACTACGACGCCGGCCGCTTCGGCTATTTTCTCCAGCAGGACAACCCCGGCGCGACGCCGGCGCAACTCGCCGACCTCGTCCGGCTCGGCCACGGTCTCCTCTATCTCGCCCGCGGCATGCCCGTGCTCTACTACGGCGACGAACAGGGCATGATCGGTCGCGGCGGCAACGACATGCAGGCCCGCGAAGACATGTTCGCCTCCCGCGTGCCCGAGTTCCGCGACGCTCCGCTCCTCGCCACCACGCGCACCGGAGCCGACGACAAATTCGACGAGCAACACCCGTTCTACCGGCTGTTCTCCCGCCTCGGTGCGCTCCGCGCGGCGCACCCCGCGCTGCGCACCGGCGCGATGATTCCCCGCTCCACCAGCGAGCCCGGCCTCTTCGCGTTCTCGCGCGTCGAACGGAGCGAACTCGTCGAATACGTCGCGGCCTTCAACAACTCCCGCGCCGCCACGCTCACCTCCGCCGTGCCCACCAGCCAGCCGGCCGGCGCCACGCTCACGCGCCTCTTCGACTCCCGCACGCCCGACGCGCCCGGCGCGGAAACGCTCACCGCCGCCGCCAACGGCGCCGTGCGCGTCACGCTCGCGGCGTGGCAGTTCGCCGTCTGGCGCGCGGCGGCCCCGTTGCCGCCGCCCGCCGCTCCACCGCGCGTCGCCCTCGTGACCCCGGCCGCCGGCGCCAGCCTCGCCTTCACCGCCCGCGAAGTGGACGATCTGGTTTTTCCCAGCCGCCGCGAAATCCGCGCCGAGGTCTCCGGCGGCGACGGCGTGGCCGAGGTCACCTTCGCCTTGTCGCGCGCCTCGCGGCCCGGCCAATTCGAGTTGCTCGGCACCGACGACGCCGCGCCTTACCGCGTGTTCTGGTCGCCGCCCGCCGACCTCGCGCCCGGCGAGAAACTGGAGTTCATCGCCACCGTGAACGACCTCCGCGGTCACCGCGCCTCCGCCGCGATCGACGGCGTCACGGTCGCTCCGTCGAGCGTCGCCTTCGGCATCGCCGGCGCAAAGAGCCCGCACCTCCTCACCTTTCCGCCGGCCGCACTCGCGCTCGCCGCCGGCGCCGGGCTGACGCTCGCGGCCACAGCCGAGGGCAGCGGCGCGCTCGAATACCAATGGCTGCGCGACGGCGAAGCGATCCCCGGTGCCACCGCCGCCACCTACGCCGTGCCGCGCGCCACCACGGCCCTCGCCGGCGATTACCGCGTGCTCGTGCACAACCTCGCCGGCACCGCCATCAGCGCCGCCTGCACCGTCACCGTCACGCCGCGTTCCGCGGCTTCCCCGTAAACATCCCCGGAGTATGCTGCCGGCCAGGAGAACGGGGCCTTAGACCAAACCTCATGCAACTCACGATCCCGTTTTGGCTCGGGGAGCGCACGCGTCTCGCGTGCTGGCGTCGGCGTCTCGCCGACGCCTCCGAACATCCTCGGCGAGACGCCGAGGATAGCCCGCGGGACGCGGGCGCTCCCCGGAACTTTCCGAACCCAAACCACCCCGGCCAAGCTCCGGCGAACCGGATCCACCGCGCATGAAATCTCTCGCCCGTCTCCTGCTCCTCACCGTCAGCCTCGCCGCCGCCGTTGCGGCGTTCGCTTCCCGCGCGAAACCCGTCATCGGCCTCTCGCTCGACAAGCTCAAGGAGGAACGCTGGCAGCGAGACCGCGACCTCTTCGTCGCCGAGGCCGCGAAACTCGGCGCCGAGGTCATCGTGCAGTCGGCCAACTCCGACGACACCCGCCAGCTCCGCGACATCGAGTCGTTGATCAGCCGCGGCGTCGATGTGCTCGTCGTCGCCCCGCACAACGGCGCCGCGATGAGCCGCGCCGTCAAGTCCGCCCACGAAGCCGGCATCCCCGTCATGGCCTACGACCGCCTCATCCTGAACTGCGACATCGCGCTCTACGTCACCTTCGACAGCGTGAAGGTCGGCGAGCTGCAGGCCGCGTGGGTCGTCGGCCGCTGGGGCAAGAACGAACGCCCGCTGCGCGTCGTCCGGATCTTCGGCGCCCCGACCGACAACAACGCCAAGCAGTTCAAGCAGGGCCAGGACAACATCCTCGCGCCGCTCCTCCAGTCCGGCCGCGTGCAGATCGTCGCCGAAGATTGGGCGCTCGAGTGGAAACCGGAGAACGCCAAAAAAATCATGAACGCCGCCATCGCGAAACACGGCCACGGGTTCGACGCCGTGCTCGCCGCCAACGACGGCACCGCCGGCGGCGCGATCCAGGCGCTCCTCGAAGAAGGCCTCGCCGGCAAAATCCTCGTCACCGGGCAGGACGCCGACCTCGCCGGTTGCCAGCGCATCATGCGCGGCACGCAGAGCATGACGGTCTACAAACCCGTCAGCCGCCTCGCGCTGCTCGCCGCCCGCGCCGCCGTCGAACTCGCGCGCGGCACGACTCCGGCCACCACGGCCACCCTCGACAACGGTTTCAAAAAAGTCCCGTGCCTCTACGAGGAGATTGTCTCCGTCGACAAGGACAACATGCTCTCGACCGTCGTCGCGAGCGGCTTTCACTCGGCCGACCAGTTGAAGTAAACATCCGCCGCCGCCAGCGCCGGAGCCATCGAGCACCCCCCATGACATTCACAGTCATCGTTTCGCCGGGGAGGGACGACCTCTGTGTCGTCCGCGGTGTCGGCTGGCGGACCGCGGACCGGACGGAGCCGGCCCCTCCCTCGCCGGCAAAGCCGCAGCAGCCCCGCCGCGCAGGAAGGACGACCTCCGTGTCGTCCGTCTTGTTCGCGCTCTAGCTTCTCCCGATGCCTGCTCCGCTCCTTGAAGTCCGCGGCCTGACCAAGCGCTTCCCCGGAGTCGTGGCGCTGCGCGACGTGTCGTTCGCCCTGCACGCCGGCGAGATTCACGCGCTCTGCGGCGAAAACGGCGCCGGCAAATCGACCCTCATCAAACTCCTCGCCGGCATCCACCCGCACGGCAGCTACGAGGGCGAGATCCTCGTCGACGGCCGGCCGGCCCGGTTCCGCAGCATCCGCGACGCCGAGGCGGCGGGCCTCGCGGTCATCACCCAGGAGTTCGCGCTGGTGGACGAACTCTCCGTCGCGGAAAACATTTTCCTCGGCCGCGAACCGCGCCGCGGCCTCGGGATCGACTGGCTCGCGCTGCACCGGCGCGCCGCGGAGCTGCTGCGCGAATTCGAGCTGGCGCTCGACCCCGCCACGCTGGTCGGCGAACTCGGCATCGGCCAGAAGCAGTTGCTCGAAATCCTCCGCGCCCTCGACAAACGCTCGCGCATCCTCGTCCTCGACGAGCCGACGGCCGCCCTGCCCGACCACGAGGTCGGCGTGCTCCTCGCCCACCTCCGCCGGCTGCGCGCGCAGGGCACGACCTGCATCTACATTTCGCACAAACTGAACGAAGTCTTCGCCCTCGCCGACCGCATCACCGTGCTGCGCGACGGCCAGAGCGTGGCGTCGCAGCCGACCGCCGAGAGCTCCGTCCCTTGGGTGATCGCCAAAATGGTCGGTCGCGAAATCACCGAGCTGTTTCCGCGCCCCGCGCCAGTCGCGCCCGGCGAAGTGCAACTGCGCGTGGAGCACCTGACCGTCTCGCGCGAGCCGACCAGTGCGCCCGTGCTGCACGACCCCGAGCGAATCCATCCGCCGCGGTCTCGTGCTCGCGAGCGAGGATCGCCGCCGCTACGGCCTCGTGCTGCCGCAGAGCATCGGCTTCAACCTCTCGCTCTCGAGTCTGGGCGCGTTCCGCCGCCGCTGGTCCGGCGCGATCGACACCGCCGCCGAGGGCCGGCGCAACCGGCACTTTTTCTCCCGCCTGCGGATCAAGGCGCCCGACGAATCCGCCCCCGTCGCCGGCCTCTCCGGCGGCGGCCAGCAGAAAGTCGTGCTCGGCAAGGCGCTGATGACCGAGCCCCGCGTCGTGCTGCTCGACGAGCCCACGCGCGGCATCGACGTCGGCGCCAAGCTTGAAGTTTACGAACTCATCCACCGCCTCACCGCCGCCGGTTGCGCCGTGCTCCTCGTCTCCAGCGAACTGCCGGAGCTGATCGGCCTGAGCGACCGCATCATCATGCTCGCCGCGGGCCGCATCGGCGGCAGGTTTGTCCGCGCCGAGTTCGCCCCGGAGAAATTGCTCGCCGCCGCCATCAACCCGCCTCCCGCCGCCGCCCCGTGAAAAAATCCCTCCCGCTCCCATCCCTCGCGCGTCCGCTCGCGCTCGTCGGCGTCGCGCTGTTTTTCGCGCTCAAGGAGCCGAGCTTCCTCGGCGCGCGCAACCTCACGCAGCTCTTCATCGAGTTCTCCATCGTCGGCACGCTCGCGCTCGGGATGTTCCTCATCATCCTCACGGGCAACATCGACCTCTCCGTCGGCAGCGGCGTCGGCCTGATCGGCGGGCTCGCCGCCGTGCTGATCACCCAGCACGACTTTCCGGCCGCACTCGGATTGACCGTCGCGCTCGGCGCCGCGCTCGGGCTCTGGACGCTGATGGGCGCGCTCATCGTGCGGCAGCACATCCCGTCGTTCATCATCACGCTCGGCGGGTTGCTGATCTTCAAGGGACTTTTCTGGCTCGTGATCCAGAATTCCACGGTGAACGTCGCGCGCGGCGACGAGGACAACCTCTACTCGCTCCTGACGACTTACTATCTGCCGCACACGGTCGGACTCGGACTGGCGATTGCCGGCACGGCGGCGGCCGCACTCCTCGCGTGGCGCGGACGCGCCGCGCGCCTCGCCGCCGGGTTGCCCGGGCCGACGCTCCTGCGCACACTCGGCGCGCCGCTCGCGGGCGGCCTGTTGCTCGTCGCCGTCGCCGTCGTGTGCAACCGCTTCCGCGGCGTGCCGCTGCCGCTGCTGATTCTCGGCGTCGTCACGCTGGCGGTTTTTTATCTCAGCCGGCACACGCCGTTCGGCCGGCATCTCTATGCGATCGGCGGCAACGAGGACGCCGCACGCCTCTCCGGCATCGAAGTCGAGAAGGTGCTTATCGGCGCCTTTGCCCTCATGGGCGTCGCGGTCGCCGTCACGGGTTTCATGCTGACCGCCTACTCCGGCGCCTCGACGACGACGGTCGGCGAGTTGATGGAACTCGACGCCATCGCCGCGTGCGTGATCGGCGGCACGGCGTTGCGCGGCGGGCGCGGCAGCGTGTGGGGCGTGCTCTTCGGCGCGCTGATCATGACGGCGTTGTTGAACGGCATGACGCTCATCGCGGTGGCGCCCGAGTTGAAGTTCATCGCCCGCGGCGCCGTCCTCGCCGTCGCCGTCTGGCTCGACGTCCGCTTCAGCGCCGCCGGCCGGTAGATCGGGGCGCCGCCAGCGCGGGGGCGGCGGGCCTGTGCATTTCTTGCCATATGCGTCGTGGGAATTGTCGCCGGCAAACTATTCGTTTGCGCGCGGGCAAAATGCGGCAACAGATTTTCCGCACATGAAACGCCTCGTCTGGCTCGTCCTCGCCGTTTGCTGCACCGCGTTCGCGCAGGTGTCGGCCGGCGGGCCGTGGCTTTCGCCGGCGGCTTCCGGCGAATGTTGCGCCGGCTGCGATGGCGCTTGCGGCATGCCCGAATGCGCGCTGCCCCCCGCGTCGTGGACCGGGGCCGCCCAGAGTGGCGCGGCCGCCACGGTCGCGGCAGCGGCTCGCAAAGGCGCCGCGCTCCGTCGCGTCCCGGTTAAGTTTTCCGCCGCGTTCGCTGAACCGGCTTCCCGTTTGTTTGCTTCGCGCGCGTCCCCGGTCGGGACGCCGGCTGCGAGTGTCTCCCTGTTCAAGGCGCACTGCAGCTTCCTGCTCTAAGGCCGCGGCCTGAGTGTGCCCGGGCCCGGCTGTGCGCCGGCCCTTCCGTGTCCTGCCCGGCGCCGTCGCGCGCCCGGGCGACGCGCCCCGCCCGTCCTCGTCTCCGCCTCCGCTCCCATGAATTTTTCCTGCCCACTTTTTCTCACTGCGTGCGCCCTGCCGTGGCTCGCCGGCTGCACGGCGGTCTCGCCGGCCGAGCAGTCCGCCCGCGCCCGCGTGCAGGCCGTCGGCGCGCAACTCCGGCCGGACGACCAGACTCCGCCGCTGCCGGAGTTGCGTCCCGATGCGCCGCTGCCGGTCTTTCTGCGCTTCGCGCTCCTCAACCATCCGCAGGTCGAGGCCGCCTATTTTGACTGGCGCGCCGCCGTCGCCGCGATCGCGCCCGCCCGCGCCCTGCCCGACCCGAAACTGACGTTCGAGGCCGACATCACCAACATGCTGATGACGCTCATGCCCGGCCTCATGTTCGACTTCATGGCGGCGGGCAAGCGCGACGCCATGGCCCGCGAGTTCGCCGCCGCCAGCGAGGTCGCGCACCGCCGTTACGTCACGACCGTGTTGCAGACCGCCGCCGCGGTGAAAATTTCCTGGGCCGACCTCACCGCCCTCGAGGAGACGCTGCGGCTCCGGCGCGCGGCGCTCGTCACGCTCGGGCAGGCGCGCGAGTTCGCGCACGCCGCCCACCTCACCGCGCACGCGATGGGCACCCTCGACGCCCTCGCCAAACTCGAGAACGACGCCGGCCGGGTCCGCCTCGAAATCGCGAATCTCGAGGACCAGCGCGGCGTGTTTCGCGCCGCGTTCAAGTCCGCGCTCGGGCTCGCCCGCACCGTCCCCGATCCGGCCTGGCCCGCGCAATTCACGCCCTCGCCCGCCCTCGGGCTGACGGACGACGCCTTCTGGACCGCCGCCTCCGCCGCGAACCCGCGCCTCGGCGAGATGCGCGCGATGGTCGAGATGGCCGTCGCCCAAATCGCCGTCGCGGAAAAAATCCGCACCCCCGACTTCGCCCTCGGCGGGATGGTGGACCTCAAAGCCGACCCGCTCATGTGGCGCCCGCAGGCGACACTGACGCTCCCGATCTGGCGCGAAAAAATCGCCGCGACGATTCGCGCCGCGCACGACCGCCGCGCCGCCGCCGGCGCCCGTTTCCGCGCCGAGGAGCTGATGGTCGCCGCCGACCTTGCGCGCATGACCTTCATGGTGCGCGAAGCCGACCGCATGGTCGCCTATCTCGACACCGTCGCCGGGCCGAGCCTCCGGCGCTCGCGTGCAACCGTCGAGGCCGCCTACCAGACCGGCATGAGCGGCTTCGCCATGATTCCGGAAACCCAATTGATGATCCTCGCCATGCAGACGGAGCGCGTCGCCGCTCTCCGCGAACGCGAGAAGACCCTCGCCGAACTTTCCCTGCTCGTCGCCGGCCAGCCGCCCGCCGGGGCCCCGCTCGATGCTCCGGCCGCAGCCGTCCTTTCCCTCCACCCTTGAAAATTTTCCCGCCATGAAATTCCTCCGCTTGCTCTTCCTTCTTCCTCTCGCGTCCGGTCTCGCCCCCGGCGGGCTCCACCCCGCGCCGCACGCGCACGCCGCGCCCGCCGGCGCCGCGAAGCAGCTCTACACTTGCGGCATGCACCCGCAGATCATCAAGGACGCCCCGGGCGACTGCCCCATCTGCGGGATGAAACTCACGCCCGTCCGCGCCAACGGCGGCGCCGCCGCACCCGCCGCGCCCGGCGAGCGCAAAATCAAATTCTACAAATCTTCCATGACTCCCGGCGAAGTCAGCCCGCGGCCGGGCAAGGACTCGATGGGCATGGACCTCGTCCCCGTTTACGACGACGCGCCCGCGGCGGACACCATCACCATCGACGCCGGCACGATCCAGAAAATGAACCTCAAGACCGGCCTCGTGACCGCCGGCCCCGTGCGCCGCACCGTTCGCGCCGTCGGCCTCGTCGCCTACGACGAGCGCGGCCTGCGCGACATCACCGTCAAATACGAAGGCTGGATCGAGCGGCTCTACGTCGACGCCACCTGGACGCCCGTGCGGGCCGGCGATCCGCTGTTCGAGATCTATTCGCCCGATCTCTACAACGCCCAGCTAAACTACCTCGTCGCCTTGCGCGGCGAAGGCCCCGCGGGCGGCCCGCTCACCCACGCCGCCCGGGCGCGCCTCGAACTCTACGACGTGTCCGCCGACTTTCTCGCCGAGATCGCAAAGACCGGAGAGGCGCGCCGCACCTACACCTACCGCTCGCCCGGCGCCGGCTTCGTCATCGAGAAAATGGCCGTCGCCGGCCAGATGATGCGCCCCGGCGAAAAATTCTACCGCCTCGCCGATCTCTCGACGGTGTGGATCAACGCGCAGCTCTACGAAAACGATCTGGGCCTGGTCGCCGCCGGGCAGGCGGCCGAAGTGCGGACGACCTACGCCGGCGAGCGCCCGGTCCGCGCCACCGTCGCGCAGGTGCTGCCCCAAATCGAAGGCGCCACCCGCACGGCGACCGCCCGGCTCGTCCTCGCCAACCCCGACGGTCGGCTCCGCCCGGGCATGTTCGCCGACGTGCGCTTAGACGTGGAACTCGCCGCCCACGCCGTGCTCGTGCCCGACTCCGCCGTGCTCCGCAGCGGCGAACGCAACACCGTCTTCATCGCCCGCGCCGACGGCAGCTTCGAACCGCGCGCTGTGCAACTCGGCACCCGCACCGACGACTACCGCTACGCCGTCCTGAGCGGACTCGCGGCGGGCGACCGCGTCGTCATCTCCGGCCAGTTCATGCTCGATTCCGAAAGCCAGCTCCGCGAGGCCATCCAGAAAATGCTGCGCGGCGACGCCGCAGCTCCTGCCACGGCGGACAAACCCGCCGGACCAACCTCCGCCATGACTCCCGCCGCAGATAAGGCCGCGCCGCTCTACACCTGCCCGATGCCGAGCCACGCCCACGTCGTCACCGATCACCCCGGCCAGTGTCCGGAATGCGCCATGACCCTCGTGCCCACGAGCGACGTGGCCCACGGAGAATCCGCCGGGGAAACCTGGCGCCGGCAACACGCTCGGGGCGCAGCGCCCGCGGCGAAGGTCCAGCCCGGCGGTGCAGTTGCGGTGTTGCCGACGGGACATCCGCCCATCGGCGACGCCCCGGCCATGACCGAGCTGCTCGCCCTGCTCAAGCAGAACGCCCCCGCCGCCAAGCCGGCCGGCGCCAGTGCCGACGCCTGTGGCAGTTGCGGCCTGAGCCAGGCCGCGATGGCCGCCGGCGAACCCTGCGAACCCGGCAAACAATAGTCCCCACCCCCGCCCTTCCGCCCACCGCCCGCCGCCAGCCTTCCCTTCCCCGCCATGCTCAAGACCATCATCGAATACTCCCTGAAGAACAAAGTCCTCGTGCTCGTCGCGACGGCCTTGATCGTGGCGGCCGGCGTTTACTCGCTGAAAAAAATCCCGCTCGACGCGATCCCCGACCTTTCGGACACGCAGGTCATCATCTACACCGAGTGGCCGGGCCAGGCGCCGCAGATCGTGCAGGACCAACTGACGTATCCGCTCACGACCAAGATGCTCTCGGTGCCGGCGGCCAAGGTCGTGCGCGGCTACTCGTTCTACGGATTCTCGTTTGTCTATGTCATCTTCGAGGACGGCACCGATCCTTACTGGGCGCGCAGCCGCGTGCTCGAATACCTCAGCGGCCTCGCCGCCTCTCTGCCGCGCAACGCCGTCCCGCGCCTCGGGCCCGATGCCACGGGCGTGGGCTGGGCGTTCATGTATGCGCTCAATTCGCCGAAGCGCGATCTCGCCGAGCTGCGCTCCATGCAGGACTGGTTTTTGCGCTATCAGCTCGCCAGCACCGAGGGCGTGGCCGAGATCGCCTCCGTCGGCGGCTTCGTGAAACAATACCAGATCACCGTCGATCCGCTCCGGCTGCGCGCCTACAATCTCGCGCTGAGCGAGGTCGCGATGGCCGTCGAGCGCAGCAACGGCGAAGTCGGCGGACGCTCGATCGAGATGGCGGAGAAGGAATTCATCCTCCGCGTGCGCGGCTACATCACCGGACTCGACGACTTGCGGAAGATCGTCGTCGGCCTCGGCCCCAACGGCACGCCGGTGCGCCTCGGCGACGTGGCCGACGTGCAGCTCGGCTCCGACATGCGCCGCGGCATCGCCGAGCTGAACGGCGAGGGCGAGACGGTCGGCGGCATCGTCGTCGTGCGCTACGGCGCCGACACGCGCAACGTCATCGCCGCCGTGAAGGCGCGCCTCGACCAGGCGATGCAGAGCCTGCCGCCGGACGTGACCTACACCATCGTCTATGACCGGACGACGCTGATCGACCGCGCCGTCGAGACGCTGCAGTGGAAGCTCATCGAGGAGAGCGCCGTCGTCGCGCTGATTTGCATTCTGTTTCTCCTGCACGTCCGCAGCGCGCTCGTGGCGATCGTGGTCCTGCCGATCGCCGTGCTCGGCTCCTTCGTCATCATGTATTGGCAGGGCCTCAGCGCGAACATCATGTCGCTCGGCGGCATCGCCATCGCGATCGGCGCGATGGTGGACGCCGTGATCATCATGATCGAGAACGCCCACAAGCACCTGGAGCACGACGCCGGCAAGAAGCCGCACTGGGACATCATCCGCGACGCCTCCGTCGAGGTCGGCCCCACGCTCTTCTACTCGCTGCTGGTCATCACCATGTCGTTCCTGCCGGTGTTCACCCTGCAGGCGCAGGAGGGCCGGCTCTTCAAGCCGCTCGCATTTACCAAGACCTACTCGATGGCGACCGCCGCGCTGCTCTCGATCACGCTCGCGCCGGTCCTCATGGGCTTCTTCATCCGCGGCAAAATTCCGGCGGAGGAGAAAAACCCGCTCAACCGCTTCCTCATCTGGGTCTATCATCCGCTGCTGGACCTCGTGATCAACTGGCGCAAGACCGTCATCGCGCTCGCGGCCGCGACCATCGCGTGGGTATTCTTCCCGTGGAATTTTCTCGTCGTGCAGCGTCTGCCCGAGGGCGGAGTCAAGGCCGTCGCCGCGCAGATCGGCCGCGCCTTCCCTTTCCAGAACCTCGGCTCGGAGTTCATGCCGCCGCTCTATGAGGGCGACTTGCTCTATATGCCGACCACGTTTCCCGGCATCTCGCCCACGAAGGCCCGGGAAATTCTCCAGCAGACCGACGCGATCATCCGCACCTTCGCCGAGGTGCATCACGTCTTCGGCAAAATCGGCCGCGCCGAAACCGCGACCGACCCCGCGCCCTTCGACATGGTTGAGACCACGATCAAGCTGCGCGACGAAAGCGAGTGGCCGGAAGTGGACATCACCGACGCCGCCGGCCGCGTCGTCGCCCATCGCCGGGGCACGATCGAGGAACTCACCCACGCGCTCAACGCCGCCGTGCAGATTCCCGGCCTCACCAATGCCTGGACGATGCCGATCAAGACCCGCATCGACATGCTCGCCACCGGCATCAAGACCCCCGTCGGCATCAAGATCGCCGGCGCGAGCCTCCCGGAGCTGGAACGCATCGCGGGTCAGGTCGAGGCGATCATCCGCGGCGTGCCGGGCACGAGCAGCGTGTTCGCCGAGCGCGTGATGGGCGGCAACTACGTGGAGTTCGACCTCGATCGCGAGGCCATCGCCCGCTACGGCCTCACCGTGCGCGACGTGCAGGACGTGCTCGAAGTCGCGCTCGGCGGCATGCCGCTCACCACCACCGTCGAGGGGCTCGAACGCTACGCCGTCACGCTCCGCTACAGCCGCGACTACCGCGAGAATCTCGAGGCCCTGCGGGAAATCTCGATCCCGGTCAAGACCGTCGCGCCCGCCGGGGCCGCCGGCGGCGGGATGGGCGGCGGCAGCGCGGCGGCGCCCGTCGTCGCGCAGGTGCCGCTGGACCAGCTCGCCAAGGTCCGCGTCGTGGCCGCGCCGATGGGCATCAAGAGCGAAGCCGCCGTGCCCAACGCCTGGATCTACGTCGATGTGCAGGGCGTGGACCTCGGCACCTACGTCCGGCGCGCGCAGGCCGCCGTCAACGACGCGCTGCAAAAAGGCGAAATCAAGATGCCGACCGGCTACAGCATTTTTTGGAGCGGGCAATTCGAATACATGCAGCGCGCCCGAGCCCGCCTGCTGCTCGTCATCCCGCTCACGCTCCTGCTCATCACCTTCATCATTTATCTCAACACCCAGTCGCTGGTGAAACTCGCCATCGTCATGCTCGCCGTCCCGTTCTCCCTCGTGGGCGCGTTCTGGATGCTCTACCTCTTCGACTACAACCTCAGCGTCGCCGTCTGGGTCGGCATCATCGCGCTCGCCGGCCTCGATGCCGAGACCGGCGTCGTCATGCTGCTCTATCTCGACCTCGCTTACGACGACTGGAAAAAATCCGGCCGCCTCCGCACGCCCGCCGACCTGCGCGACGCGATCTACCACGGCGCCGTGAAACGCGTCCGCCCGAAGGCCATGACCGCCGCCGTCATCATCGCCGGCCTCATGCCGATCCTCTGGAGCCACGGCGCCGGGGCCGACGTGATGAAACGCATCGCCACGCCCATGGTCGGCGGCGTCATCACCTCGACGCTGATGGAGCTGCTCGTTTACCCCGCCATCTTTTTCCTCTGGCGCCGCCGCAGCCTGCCGCCCGCCCCTCCGAGTGAGCCCGCGCCTCAACCCGTCCTCTCCTCATGAAAACATCCCGTCTGTTCCTCTCGCTCGCGGCGCTCCTCGGCGCCTTGTTCCTCTCCGGCTGCATGGCCGCCATGATCCCCGCCATGGTCCTCGGGCACGCCAGCCACGGCCAACGCTCCTCGGCCCACGGCGCCGCCGCCGAAACCTGCGCCTGCGCACGCCCGGCAGACGCACCTCCCGACGCTACCGCTCCTCCGCCCGTCGCGCCGCCCGCGGACCACGACCACCGGCCCTGACCCCGGGCCCGTCCCATGAGCGACGATCCCGACCGCGGCGAAACCTGCATCGTCTGCGGCCGATCCACCGAGGGCGACCGCGGTTTCGCGCACCGCTACCTCGACGGACGGCCCTTCGCCGTGTGCGGCCCGCTGTGTCTCCAACTGTTCGAGCGCGCCAGCGACCGCTTTGCCCGGGGCGACCGGCCCCAAACCATGCTTCAGCAACTGCTCGACGAAATCACATGGCGGGATTCCCGGTGGTGACGGGCCGACGATCGCGGCTTGCCCGCCGCCGGCGGACGCGCTCGGCCCCGCCCGGCGCCCGCGTTTCCGCGACGCCGCTGCGCCAACTCTTTTCTCCCATGAAATCAAACCACCTCCGTCTGCGTCCTCTCCTCTGCGCCGCGCTCGGCCTCGCCCTTCTCTCCGGCTGTGTCTCCGGACCCGGCGGCCGCTCCGGCGGCCATCATCATTCGGCGATCAAGCCGCCGGCGCCGGATGTTGCCGGACCGTCAATTCCACGCGCGGAAAATTCTCCCTCCTGTCAAAGAGCTTGAATAGTTGGGAATTCTGGCAACGGTCTGGGCCTCATACCGGCCCATCCGAAATGACTTCACCTCGAGCCACACCGTCTTCTGCCCGCCTTCTGCTCGCGGCCGCGGCGATTTGGCTGGTGTCGGTCACGCTCTGTTCGACTCGGGTGGTCGCGGAACCGCCGCACGAACACGGCGCCGTGGCCGAGGGCCACGCCCACTCGCATGACGGCGGCCACGCGCACGGAAAGACCTCCGACGACGGCTGCGGCTGCGAATCCTTCAAGGCGTTCTCCGCCCGGACGGCGGATTCGGCCAAGCTCGCCGCGCCCGCCGCGACGCTGCTGTTCGCGCTCGTGGCAGCGGACGATTTCATCTTCGACCAGGAACCGCCTGCCCTCCCGGTGCAAAGCACCGGCCCGCCGGAGACGGAGTCCTTCGCGAAACATTTTCTCGTGCGCTGCCTGTTGAGTCAGGCCCCGCCGGTCATGGCTTGATCGATTCGGCCCGGGCTTAGCCCCGGCGAATCCGCGCGCGCCCGCGCGCCCCTCCCGTCGCCGCCCGTCGCGCGGCCTGGCGTTTTCCTCCCCTCCTATCTGCTTCGCCATGACTACTTCCCGAATCTCTCTTTCCGTTTTCCTGCTTCTTTCCGCCGGCACCGCGCTGCCCGCCGAGCCGCTCACCCTGGACGGCGCGATCGCGCGGGCCTTCGCCCACAACCGCGATCTCGCCGCCGCCGGCCTGAACGCCGAAGCGGCCCGCGGGCGCGTCGACCAGGCCGGCCTCCGGCCCAATCCCACGCTGGACACCGGCCTGCAGAGCGACCTGCTGACCGGCAACGACGGCGGGCGGAAGCTCGACTTGGGTCTCTCGCAGGCGCGCCCGCTCGGCAACCGGCTGAAAGAAGCGCAGGCGGCGGCGCGGGTGGGCGTGGCCTCGGCCGGCGCGGAGCTCGCGGACCGGCGGCGCCGGCTCGCCGGCGCCATCGCCGCAGACTACGTCGAAATCTTCGCCGTGGACCGGCAAGTGGCCCTGCGTGACCGGCTGCTGGCGGTCGGGGACCGCCTCGTCGATCTCGCCGGCAAGCGCGCCAAACTCGGGGAAGTTTCCGCGCTTGAAGTGACCGCCGTGTCTCTGGAGCAGGCCACGCTCCGGCAGGAGAAATCAATTTTGTTGGCCGGGCGCGCCGCCCGGATCCAGGCCCTCAAGCCGCTCCTCGGCCTGGAGCCGGCGGAGGATCTTGAAGTCGCCGGCGACCTCGCGCAACTGCTGCCGGCGCCGGACAGCGGCGCCGCCGAGAACAAGTCCGCCTGGCGCCGCCCCGACCGGCGCGCCGCCGAGCTGGCGATCGAGCGCGTCGAAGCCGAGCAGCGGGTCGCACGCGCCGAGGTGCGCGGCGATCTCACCGTCGGGGCCGGCTACCAATACGAACGCTCGCCCGGCGGCGGCGGGGCCGACCACTTGCTCGGCGTGAGATTTTCCGTGCCGCTGCCGGTGCGCAACAAGAACCAGGGCCGCCTGCGCGAACTGCGCGCCGAGCACACGCGCGCCGAGCGCGAACTGGCCGCGCTCGACCTGACCATCGCCTCGGAAGTCGCCGCCGCCCGCCAGAAGCTCGGGCAATACCAAAAAATCCTCGACGACTACCGCCGCAACGTCGTGCCGCTCGCCGCCACCGCGGAAACCGAGCTGGCCAACGCCTACGCGCAGGGGCAAGTCGGCATCTTTCAACTCATCCAGAACCAGCAGCAGCGCCTCGCCCTTCAGGCCGGCGAGATCGACGCGCTCGCCGCCCTCGCCCGGGCCGCGGTCGAACTGCAAACCGCCACCGGCCTCAACCCGCACCTCTCCGCACCGCCCGCCGACGCCGCCCGCTAACCAAACCACCTTATGAAACACCGTTCCTATTTCTTTCTCTCCACTCTCGCGCTGGCGCTCGGGTTTTCCCCGGTGCTCCGCGCCCACGCCGGCCACGACAAGGCGCCGGGCGAGGACGGCGCCCCCGTCGCCGGCCCGGTCAAACTCACGCCGGAAGCCGAGAAAAATCTCGGCCTCAAAACCGAGGAGGCCACGCTGCGCACGCTGGAGAAAACTCTCGCCGTGCTCGGCACCGTCGAGCCCGACCCCGCGCGCGTCGCCGTGCTCGCCAGCCGCATCTCCGGCCGCATCACCCGGCTGGCCGTCAAGGAAGGCGACTCCGTGGCGGCGGGCGATTTTCTCCTCGAGGTGGAGAGCCGGCAGATCGGCGACCCGCCCCCGCGCATCACGTTCACGGCGCCCATCGCCGGCACCGTGTTGGAGCGCCCGGTGTTCACCGGCGACAGCGTCGAGCCCGACACGCGGCTGCTGACCGTGGCCGATCTCTCCCAAGTCTATGTCGTCGGCCGCGTCTTCGAAGGTCAGTTCGCCCAGGTGAAACGCGGGCAGGCGGTGCGCGTCCGCGCCGAGGCTTGGCCGGATGAAATTTTCACCGGCACGGTCGAAGGCTTCACCCCCAAGCTCGATCCCGAGACGCGCACGCTCGGGGTGCGCGTCCGCGTGGACAATCCCGCCGGCAAACTTCTCCCCAACATGCGCACGACGCTGCGCATCGTGACCGCCGAGGCCGACTCCGTCATCACCGTGCCGCTCGCCGCCGTGCTGGGCGAAGCCGGCAACTATTTCGTCTTCGTGCAGGACGACAAGGACCCGCACACCTTCCTACGCACGGCCGTCGTGGTCGGCCAGCGCGACGACCGCTATGTCGAACTCGTCGAAGGCGTGCTGCCCGGCGCGAGCATCGTGACCGTCGGCAACTACCAGCTCCAATACGTCGCCCCCGCGCCCGCCGCGAAACCCGCGGACGACGATCACGCCAAGGCCGCCCCCGCCGAGAAAAAGTCCGCCGCTCCCGGCCGCTAACCGAGGCCCCTTGCCATGCTCAACCACCTCATCGCGTTCTCGCTGCGCAACCGGCTCTTCGTGCTGGCCGCCAGCCTGCTGCTCCTCCTCTACGGCGGCTTCGTGCTCCTCAAACTCCCGGTCGATGTTTTCCCCGACCTGAACCGGCCGACGGTCAACATCCTCACCGAGGCCCCCGGCCTGGCCCCCGAAGAAGTCGAGACCCTCGTCAACCTGCCGATGGAGACCGCGCTCAACGGCGCGCCCGGCGTCAAGCGCGTGCGCTCCAACGCCGGCATCGGCCTCTCCATTCTCTTCGTCGAGTTCGACTGGGGCATGGACATCTACCGCGCGCGCCAGCTCGTGCAGGAACGCCTCCAGCTCGCCGCCGAGAAACTCCCGCGCGGCGTCACGCCGACGATGGGCCCCATCAGCTCGATCATGGGCGAGATCATGCTCATCGGCCTCAAGAGCGAGACCGGCGTCACTCCGCCGATGGACATCCGCTCGCTGGCCGACTGGTCCGTGCGCCAGCGCCTGCTGACGATCCCGGGCGTCTCCCAAGTCATCGCCATCGGCGGCGGCGTGAAACAATATCAGGTGCTGCCCTCCCCGGAAAAAATGGCGGCCTTCGGCGTGAGCCTCGACGAGGTCACCGCCGCCGCCGCGAACGCCCAGAGCAACTCCTCCGGCGGCTTTCTCGAGGGCGCGAACAAAGAGGCCCTCGTCCGCAACCTCGGCCGCACGCTTTCGCTCGACGAAATCGGCGCCACCGTCGTGGTGATGCACCAGGGCATCCCCGTGCGCCTGCGCGACGTCGCCGAGGTGAAGTTCGGCCGCCAGGTCATGCGCGGCGACGCCGGCGTCAACGGCCAGCCCGCCGTCATCCTCTCCGTGCAAAAACAGCCGGGCGTCGATACCGTGAGCCTCACCCGCAAAGTCGAGGCCGCGCTCGCCGAGCTGGCCAAGACCATGCCGCCCGATGTGAAGGTCTTCGAGCTCTTCAAGCAGGCGAACTTCATCGAGGCCGCCATCACCAACGTCGAGGAGGCCATCCGCGACGGCGCCATCATGGTCGTCATCGTGCTTTTCCTCTTCCTGCTGAACTTCCGCACGACGGCGATCACGCTCACCGCCATCCCGCTCTCCTTCGTCGTCACCGGCCTCTACTTCAAGCTCGCCGGCATCACCATCAACACGATGACCCTCGGCGGCCTCGCCGTCGCCATCGGCATGGTGGTGGACGACGCCATCGTCGACGTGGAGAACGTTTACCGCCGCCTCCGCGAGAACCGGCACGCCGCCCAGCCGCGGCCCGTGATGCGCGTGATCGCCGACGCTTCGTCGGAGGTGCGCAACTCCATCCTCTACGCGACGCTCGTCATCATTTTGGTTTTCATCCCGCTCTTCGCGCTCGGCGGCATCGAGGGCCGGCTCTTCGCCCCCATCGGCGTGGCCACCATTGTCGCGATGCTCGCGTCGTTCGTCGTCTCGCTCACCGTCATCCCCGCGCTGTCCTCCTACCTGCTGCCGACGATGAAAAGCATGGGCGACGAGAAGGACGGCTGGCTGGTGCGCGGCCTGAAAGGATTCGACGCGCGTTTCATCCTGCGCCCGGCGCTGCGCCATCCCTGGATCGTGCTCGCGCTCTCGCTCCTGCTCGTCGCCGGCTCCTTCGCCCTCTATCCGCGGATGGGCAAGCTCTTCCTGCCGGATTTCAACGAAGGCACTTCGACCGTGAACATCCTCTCCGCCCCGGGCACCTCGCTGCGCGAGTCGGACCGCATCGGCACCATCGCCGAGAAATTGCTCCTGAGCGTCCCCGAGGTGATTTCCACCGGCCGCCGCACCGGCCGCGCCGAACTGGACGAGCACGCCGAAGGCGTCCACTACACGGAGATCGACGTGGACTTCCGGAAGTCCCAACGCTCCCGCGAGGAAATCCTCACCGACATCCGCACCAAGCTCGGCGCGATTCCCGGCATCGTGATGAACGTCGGCCAGCCCATCTCGCACCGCCTCGACCACCTCCTCTCCGGCGTGCGCGCGCAGATCGCCGTGAAAATTTTCGGCCCCGACCTCGACCAGTTGCGGCTCTACGCCGCCGAGGCCGAGGCCGCCATGAAAGGCATCCCCGGCCTGGTGGACCTTCAGACGGAGAAACAGGTGCCCATCGACCAGCTCAAGATCGAGGTGGACCGCGAAAAGGCGGCCGCCTACGGCTTGCAGCCGGGCCGGCTCAACGAGCAGTTGGAAACCGCCCTGAACGGGCGGACCGTCGCCGAAGTCATCGAGGGCCAGCGCACCTACAACCTCGTCGTCCGCCTCGACGAACCGGCCCGCGTCAACGCCGCCACCATCCGCGATCTGCTCATCGACACCCCGGTCGGCGGCAAAGTGCCGCTCCATCTGGTCGCCACCGTGCGCGAGAGCAAGGGCCCGAACATCATCAACCGCGAGGATGTGCAGCGCCGCATCGTCGTCTCGGCCAATGTCTCGGGCCGCGACCTCGGCTCCGCCGTCGCCGACATGCAGCGGAGCCTCGCGGCGAAAGTGCATCTGGCCACCGGCTACTTCATCAGCTACGAGGGCCAGTTCCAGAGCCAGCAGGAGGCCACGCGGATCATCGGCCTGCTCGCGGTGCTGACCTTCGGCATCGTGTTTCTCCTGCTCTACGCGCATTTCCGCTCGAGCATGATCGTCGCGCAGATCCTGCTGAACATCCCGCTGGCCTTCATCGGCGCGCTCGTCCTGACGTATCTCATGGTCGGGCAGGTCTCCATCGCGACGCTCGTCGGCCTCATCACGCTCGCCGGCATCGCCTCGCGCAACACCATCATGATGATCTCGCACTACCTCCACCTGATGGAGCACGAGGGCGAACAGTTCAACGAGGCCATGATCGTGCGCGGTTCGCTCGAACGGCTCGTGCCGGTCACGATGACCGCGCTCACCGCCGGCCTCGCCCTCATCCCGCTCGTGCTCGCCGCCGACCAGCCCGGCAAGGAAATCCTCTACCCCGTCGCCGTCGTCATCCTCGGCGGCCTCGTCAGCTCCACCTTCCTCGACATGGCGGTGACGCCCGCCGTGTTCTACAAGTTCGGCCGTCGCGCCGCCGAGAAACACCGCGAACGCGCCAAGGCCGATCCGCTCGACGCCAGCGCCTGAACCTCTCTTCCCGCACCCGCCAACTCCTCCTCCGAAAAAACATGAAAACCACCTCCCAAAGCTATCTCCGCGGGCTGGCCCTCCTGGCCGGCGCCGCTTTGTTCTTCGCCTCCAGTCCGCTGCTCCGCGCCCACGACGGTGAAGACCACGAAGACGCCGACAAACCCACTACCGTCGCCGCCGCCTTCGAGCAGGTCCACCACCTCCACACGACCCTCGCCGAACAGGTCAAAGGCAAGAATTTGAAACCCGTGCACGAAACGGCCGAGGAACTCGCCGAGACCTTCAACCTCCTGCCCGGTCTTTCCAAGGATCTGCCCGCCGACAAACTCAAGCGCGTCGAAGGGGCGGTCAAGAATCTCGCCAAGGCGCTCGACGCCCTGCACGACGCCGCCGACGCCGGCAACCAGGCCGGCGCGGAGAAGCAGCTCGGCGTCGTCGAGTCCCTCCTCAAAGTCGTCTCCGCGCAATACGCCGCGCAGGCGGAACACAAACATTGACGGATGTCGTCCGGTCGCTCCGGCCTCCGCGATCAAGTGGACGGCCGGGCATATCTCCCATGCATCATGAACACCCGGTTCCGCGCCTCGCGCGTCGCCATCCTCACGGACGTTTCGAGTTGTCGCTGATCGTGCTCTCGCCCGGCGCCGCACCCGTCGAAGTGCGCCCGCCCGCAAGCCCACATTCACGATCCGTGCCATGACCGGCCGTCTGACAGAATTTGCTTCCCACACCGAACCCTCAGCGGGTTCGGCGGACTTTCGCGCGCTTGAACTGCGTCTGGTGGAATCCTACAGCAAAGTGGCGAAACAATATCGCCGTGATGATGCCCTGGAAGTGAACTCGGAAAACCACCGGCGATTGGGCGGCAACCTCAAACGTCTTTCCGGGTCTTTCGGTCGCGACATTCAGGCACTTGATGCCGGGTGCGGAACGGGACGCTATTTTCATTGCTTGAAAAACGTGCACAAGCTGGTCGGCGTCGATATTTCGTCGGAGATGCTCCAAGCGGCGACGGATCCGATATCGAAGCACGAAATATCGGTGTCAGACATCCAGCTGCTGCAGGACAACATTTACACCGTCGTGCTCCCGAACGGTTCTTTTGATCTCGTTTATTCGCTCGGCATGTTCGGGCACGGCGCTCCGCTAACATTGGAGGTTTGCCGGAAATTCTACGACCTGCTGTGCCCCGGCGGCCGTCTCTATTTTAATGTCCTTGAAACGCCGAAATCGAGGCCGCTGGCGCGGACAAAGGAGTGGTTAAAGAAATCAGCCTACCCGCTGCTACCTCAGGGCGTGCGAAGGAAGTTGGAGGCCCGGGCCAGCGTTCTGCCTTGCTTCACGATGACTCTCCCCAGGTTGGAAGAGTTGATGAACGCCAGCGGGTTTTCCGACTTTGCCCTTTCTATCAACGTGTGCCGCACGCCCCTTTGGCAAGGAATACACCTTGAGTGTATGGCGACAAAATTTGGCCGTCGCTAGTCGGCGACAGACTCTCATCCCTTCTCATCATCGAACCATGACATCTCCTATCATTCCAAAGTTTCACTTCCGCCTCCTTGCAGCTTCCGCTGCCTGGTCAATGGGCGTCGCGTCGCCACTGGCCGCACATGAAGAACCAAAGCCTGCGCACCCGCCGGCCGAGGAACTACGAACCGAGACCGGGCCGGCTTGGGGCGCCATCAACCAACTGCGTGAGCAACTCGCCTCCGCCGTCACGACAAAGAACCTGAAACCAGTTCACGAGACCACCGAGCAACTTACGGCTGCTCTCATCAGACTGCGGGAAGCGTCGACGGATCTCCCCGCCGACCAGCGCAAGCGCGTGCAGGGGGCCGTGGCCAACCTGGCGAAAGCCCTCGCCGCCACCCACGACGCCGCCGACGCCGGCGACCAGGCCGGCACGGAGAAACAGCTCAAGACCATCGACGCCTTGCTCAAGCTCCTCGCCGCGCAGTTTCCCGCCGCCGCCACCGCCGCCCCGCCGATGGCGATGGGCGCGGCGGACCACGGCGCGCACAACGAAACCGCCGCGCCCGCCGAGCCGACGGTGCGCATCGCGTTCCAACCCGCCGCCGCGCCCATCGCGGGCGCCCGCGTGCCCGTCGTCGTGAAGCTGACCACCAGGGACGGCCGGCCCGTGACGGCGGACGACCTCGAACTCGCGCACACCCAGCGCGTGCACCTGCTCATCGTCGACGCGAGCCTCACGGACTATCTCCACGAGCACCCGGTCGAGACCGCGCCCGGCGAGTGGTCGTTCACGTTCGCGCCGAAGACAGGCGGCAACTACACCGTCTTCGCCGACCTGCTGCCCAAGGCCACCGGCGCCCAGGAATACACCAAGACCACGGTCTATGTTGACGGCGCCCCGCGACCGCTCGACACCTCGCTCAATCTGACCGCCACCGCGGACGGCTATCGTTTTGACCTGACGATCCCCGCGGCCGAGCCCCTGACCGCCGGCACCGCCTCGCTCGTCGCGGTGAAAGTGACCAGGTCCGACGGCACGCCGGCCAACAATCTGGAGCCGCTCATGGGCGCTTTCGCGCACGGCGTGGGCTTCACCGCGGACTTGGGCGGCGTGCTCCACGTCCACCCGATGGGACGCGAGCCCGAGCTGGACGCCGAGCGCGGCGGGCCCGACCTGACCTTCCATCTCCAGCCCAGCCAGCCGGGCTTTTTCAAATTCTATGTCCAGGCCCAGATCGACGGGCGCAGCCGGTTCGCCGGCTTCGGCCTGTTCGCCGCTCCCGCCAAACTCGCCTCCGCCTCCGCCGCCGCTGCCGCCGGTTCGCCCGGCACCCTCTCGTGCCCGATGCACCCCGAAATCACCTCCCAAAAAACCGGCGCGAAATGCTCCAAGTGCGGCATGACTCTCATCGCCCAAAAATAGGAATACCGCCCGCGGGTGGGAGCGAGCTTGCTCGCGACTCGTTCGCTCAACGTCGCGAGCAAGCTCGCTCCCACATCTTCCGCCCGACCGGAGCTCGCCCGCCGCGGCGGGTAAACTTCTGAACCTTAAGTCCACCATAAACCAAACCCACCCCATGAAAATCCTCCGCTCCCTCCTGCTCCTGTCCGCTCTCACCGCGGCCGCCTTCGGCGCCCCGCCGGCCGATGAGGCCGCCGTCAAATCCGTCCTCGCCGCCTACAACCACGCCCTCACCAGTCTCGACGCCGCGACGGCGAAAGACCTCTTCACCGCCGACTCGGCGATCTTCGAGTCCGGCGGCGTGGAGGGCACCTACGCGCACTACCTCGAGCACCACATCGGGCCCGAGCTGGCCGAGTTCGCCGAGTTCTCCTTCCGCGACTACACGGCGGAAGTCCGCCTCGAGCTGCCGCTGGCCCTCACCACCGAGAGCTACATCTACAAGATCGTCCTGAAGGAGGGCGGCAAGGTCTTCGAGAAGCGCGCGGTCACCACCTCCGTGCTCAAGAAAATCAACGGCGAGTGGAAGATCATCCAGACGCACACCTCGTCCCGCGCCCTGCCCAAGAAAACCTGAACAACCGGCCCGCGGCCACGCCGCCCCGGGCGGCACGCTCGCGCCTAGGCGCGGCGTCCGCCCGTGCCCCCTCCGCCCATGAGAAACTTCCGTCGTCCCCTCATCGTCCTGCTGGTCCTCATCGCCGTGCTGTCTGGCGTGGCGGCGTCCGCTCATGATAGCAGCGCCCCGCTCACCGCGCCCCAGAAAGCCTTCCTCGCCAACTACGAAGCCGTCCGCGCCGCGCTGGCGGCCGACGATCTCACCGCCGCGAAGACCGCCGCCGCCGCCCTCGCCGCCGAGCCCGACCCGTCGCCGCCGGCCCCGCTGACGCCCGCCCAGCAGGAACGACAGGCGGCGTTCACCGCGACCGTGAGAAAACTCGCAGCGGCCGGCTCGCTCGTCGCCGCCCGCGACGCTTTCAAGCAACTCAGCCAACGCGCCATCCATCTGGCCGCCGGCAAAACCGGCTACCACGTCGCCCATTGTCCGGGGGTGCCCGACGACGCGGGCTACTGGGTGCAGACCGCGCCGGAGATCA
>JACQFT010000098.1 GCA_016199925.1 Opitutia bacterium
CCTTCGCCGAGGACCTCCGGCAAGCGTGGCGAGCACTTTTGCGCAGGCCGGCGTTCCTTTGGATTGCCCTCGTGACGCTCGGGCTCGGCATCGGCGTGAACACCGCGATCTTCAGCCTGGTGCACGAGCTCGTCTTCAGCTCGCGCCCGTGGCCCGCCGAGCAGCAGGTCGTGCAGCTCTACACTCAGGATGAAAAGAATCCGAAAAATTTCCGGATGTTCTCCTATCCGGTCTACAAGGAAATGCAGGCGCACCCCGGAGCCTTCGTCGACATCATGGCGCACAACCTCTCGATGGTCGGCCTCGGCGAGGGCGAGACCGCCCGCCGCACCTTTGCCGCCATCGTCAGTTCCAACTATTTCTCGACCCTTCAGGTCCCGCTGATCCGGGGCCGCAGTTTCTCCGCCGAGGAAGAAAAGCCCGGCGCCGCCCTGCCCGTGATGATCGTGAGCTACAACTACTGGAAGCGCCTCGGGTTCCCCGCCGACTTCGTGGGCCGCACGCTCCGCGTCAATGAACGGCCTTTCACCGTAGTCGGGATCGCGCCGGAAGGATTCAGCGGCACCATGACGCTCTTCGGGCCCGAGCTCTATTTCCCGCTCGGCTGCTTCGACACGCTCAACCACGATTTCGCCACCGAGTCGAAACGCCGCCTCGAACGCTCTGACTCCTACCGCCTCTTCCTCGTCGGCCGCCTCAAGCCCGGGCAGACCCTGGCCGGCGCCGAACCCGGACTGAAAGCCCTGGCGCTCCAGCTCCGCGCAAGCCACGCCGTGGAGATGAAGGAGCAGACCTTCACTGCGCGCAAACTCCCGCGCCTGAGCAGCAGCAGTTCACCTGCGGCGGAAAACTCCCTCTCGGTCCTTGCGGTCACGATGATCGGCATGGCGAGCATCGTGCTGCTGATCGCGAGCCTGAACCTCGCCAACATGCTCCTCGCCCGCGGCGCCGCCCGGCGCAAGGAGTTCGCCATCCGGCTCGCCCTCGGCGGCGGTCGCGGCCGCATCGTGCGCCAGTTGCTCACCGAGGGCTTTCTGCTCGCGCTCGGCGGCGGCCTCGCCGGCTTTGTGCTCGGCACCTGGTCCACCGGCCTTCTCGTCCGCGCGCTCGGCAACCTGGTGCCGCTCGGCCTGTTCTTCAAGGGCGCGAACAGTCCGGCGCTCTTCGCAGCGACCTTCGGTTTCTGCGCTTTGGCCACCGTCTTTTTCGCCCTCGCCCCGGCCCTCAAACTCTCCCGCGCCGACGTGCTCGCGGACCTCAAGGACAACGCCGGGGAAGATGCTCCCCGGCCGCATCGGCGCCGCTGGATGCCCCGCCATCCGCTCGTCGTCGCCCAACTCGCGCTCTCCCTCGCCTTGCTCACCTCCGCCGGTCTCTTCATCCGCGGCGCCGCCGCCGCCGGCCGAGCCGACACCGGTTTCAAGGCTGCCGACACCTTTCTCCTCGAGACCGACGCGAGCCTCGGCGGCTACGATCAGCCGCGCGCGATGCAACTCTACAAGACGGCGGGCGACCGCCTCGCCGCGCTCCCGGGCGTGCAATCCGTCAGCATCGCCTCGGTCGTGCCGTTCGGTCTGGTCAGTCTCGACCGCTCCGTGCTCCGCGCCGGCTTGAAACCGGCGAAGGACGCCAAGCCCGCCACCGCAGCAGAGGGCCTCGCCTTCGCCGCGCGCTCGAACAGCGTCGGCGCCGATTATTTTTCCACCATGGGCCTGCCGCTCCTGCGCGGCCGCGCCTTCAGCCAGGCCGAGGCCGGGTCCCCCGGCGCGCCGGCCGTCGCGGTCATCGACGAAGCGCTCGCCAAGAAACTCTGGCCCGAGGGCGACGCGCTCGGTCAGCACATCCAGTTCGCCGAGCGCGATGCGCCGACGGCGGCGGGCGACGGTGAGAAATCCGGCGTCGGCGAAAGCCTCCGCGCGCGCGCCAACGCTCCTGCGTCCATCGAGGTCGTCGGCATCGCGCGGAATACCCGCTGGGATCTTTTCTCGGACCACCAGAACGGCACCGTCTACGTGCCCTTCGCGCAAGGCTACCAGAGCAACGTCTTCTTCCACCTCCGCACTGCGCCGCGCGCCGCGGGGGCCGACGCCGCGGCCCTCGACACCATCCGTCGCGAACTCCGCGCGACCGCCCCCGGAGTTCCCCTCCTCATGGCCACGACCTTTCGCCAGCATCTCGACAGCAGCCTTGAGCTCTGGATCGTGCGCATCGGGGCCACGATGTTCTCCGTCTTCGGCGGCCTCGCCATTCTGCTCGCCGCCGTCGGCCTCTACGGCGTGAAAGCCTACTCCGTCGCCCGCCGCACCCGCGAGATCGGCATCCGCATGGCACTCGGAGCCGAGCCCGGCACCGTGCAAAAAATGATCCTCCGCGAAGGCACCGCCATGATCGTCACCGGTGTCACCCTCGGCCTGCTCCTCGGCCTAGCCCTCGGCCAGGCGCTCGCGACGATGCTCTACCAAGTCAGCCCCGTGGACCCCATGACCTTCGTCGTCGCCCCCGCCGTGCTCGGCACCGTCGGCCTGCTCGCCTGCTACTTCCCCGCGCAGCGAGCTACTCGCGTCAATCCTCTCAATGCAATACGTTCCGAATAGCCCTTCAGCCAGCCCCGCCGTAGCCTTGGCGATGGCGGGCCGCCGCGCCACCCGCGTCAGCCCCCTCACCGCCCTCCGCTCCGACTAAAATCTTTCCTCTTCCTCTTAATCTTTCTCTTTCTCTTTCTCCCCGCTCCCAGCTCCCTGCTCCCCGCTCCCTGCTCCCCGCTCCTCCCCCATCCCCTGACGAAAGAGAAAGATTAAGAGAACGAGAAAGATTCCCCGACCGCCCGCCCGCCGGCTCCGCCAATCAAAAATCGAGAATCCCAAATCGAAAATTTCCAAATGCTCGCCGACCTCCGCTTCTCCCTCCGCCTCCTCGCGAAGTCCCCCGGCTTCTCCGCCGTCGCGATCCTCACGCTCGCCGTCGCCATCGGCGTCAACTCCGCGATTTTCTCCCTCGTTCACGGCCTGCTGCTCCGCCCCGTCGTGCCCTATAAACCCGACGAGGTCGTCAGTGTCTTCACGGCGAAGAAGGGCGCCGCGCGCGATTTCCGCCAATTCTCCTACGCCGAATTCGCGGCGCTCCGCGAATCGCCCGAGATTTTCCGGGACGTCGCCGCCCTCAACTTCACGCTCGCCGGCCTCGGGCGCGACGAGTCCATGCACCGTAGCTTCGTCTTCATGGTGTCGGAAAATTTCTTTTCGCTCATGGGCGTGCAGCCCGCCGCCGGCCGCTTCTTCACCCCCGAGGAAGCCCGCCCCAACGCCAACCAGCGCGTCGTCGTCGCCAGCTACGCCCTCTGGCAGCGCCACGGCGGCCGCGCCGGCTTCATCGGCAGCACCCTCTACGTCAACGGCCGGCCGCACACCGTTGTCGGCGTTGCGCCCGAGGGCTTCAGCGGCGTCAGCGCCCTGATCGCGCCGGAAATCTGGCTGCCGCTCGGCCTTTTCTCCGATGTCGCCGCCGCCTTCGGCGACGCCCGCGACATCAACGACCTCGCCAGCCCGAAAAATTACACGCTCAACCTCCTGGCGCGCCTCCAGCCGGGCCTCAGCATCGAATCGGCCGAGCCCCGCCTGCCCGCCCTCGCGCAGCGCCTCACCGCCATCCAGCCTGCCCTCCAAAGCCCCGGCGGCGGAGGGCCCTCCGACTCCGTCAGTGAACGCGAACTGCTGATCGCCAAACCCACCCGCTTCAGCATCAGCACCACGCCGTCGGACGACGGCCCGCTCGGTCTGATGAGCGTCCTCCTTCTGAGCATGGCCGGCGTCGTCCTCCTCATCGCCTGCCTCAATCTCGCCAACATGCTCCTCGCCCGCGGCACCGCCCGCGCCCGCGAGATGGCCGTCCGTCTCGCCCTCGGCGCGACCCGCGGCCAGCTCGTCCGCCAGCTCCTCACCGAGGGCCTCGTCCTCGCCCTCGCCGGCGGCGCCCTCGGCCTTCTCCTCAGCGACTGGGCGAACACCCTGCTCGAAAATTCCTTCACCACCCTCCTCGGCTCGATGAATTTCGCCCTCACCGCCCGCCTCCAACCCGACCTCACCGTCATCGCCGTCACGTTCGGGTGCTGCCTGCTCGCCACGCTCGCCTTCTCGCTCGGGCCGGCCCTCAAATCCGCCCGCGCCGATCTCGTCCACAACCTCAAGGCCCAGGCGGGCGACGCCGCGGTCACCGGCCGCTGGAACCGCTTCTTCGCCGGCCGCCACCTGCTCGTCATGGCGCAGATGACACTCTCGCTCGTCCTGCTTTTCTCCGCGGGCCTCTTCCTGCGCGGCGCGCTGAAAGCCGGCGGCATGGAAACCGGTTTCAAGACCGGCGGCGTCGTGATGACCGAACTCGATTTCTCCCTCGCCAACACCAAGCAGGCCGAGGCCACGCGCCGGATGTTTGCCGCCGCCGACCGCGCCCGCAGCCAACCCGGCGTGCAGTCCGCCGGCCTCTCCACCCTCGTGCCCTACGGCAACATTACCAACTCCACGCGCCTCGTCCCGGCTGATGCCGCGCCCGCCGCCACCGACCCGGCGGCTCCCCAGCCCGGCGCATCCGCCATCTACGCTTCCATCACGCCCGGCTATCTCGACAGCATCGGGGTGCGCCTCCTCCGCGGACGCGAGTTCACTGATTCCGAGGCCCGCGAGAAAGGCACCACGCGCGTCTGTATCGTTGACGAAGGATTGGCGAAGAAACTCTTTCCCGACCGGGACGCGCTCGGCCAGCGCGTCCGCTACACCCAGCCGCCGGCCGACGGCCTGCCCAACGAGATGGAAATCGTCGGCATCGTCAGCCGCCACCGCCACGACTTGCGGGACGAAAACGGCCCGAGCCCGCGCGTCTATGTGCCGCTCGGCCAAAACTACAGCGCCCAAGTCTTCCTCAGCGTCCGCTATGCCCACCTCGACCCGCAGGCCGTCTCCCGCGTCATTCCCACGCTGCGCCAAGAACTCCGGCAGCTCGACCCCGAGCTCCCCGTTCTCCAGATGTTGCCCTTCGCCACCCTCGCCGAAAAGAGCGTCACCCTCTGGCTCGTGCGGCTCGGCGCCGTGATGTTCGGCACCTTCGGCGGCATCGCGCTGCTCCTCGCGGCGGTCGGAGTTTATGGCGTGAAAGCCTACGCCGTCGAGCGCCGCACCCGCGAGATCGGCATCCGGGTGGCGCTCGGCGCCGCCCGCGGCGACATCTTCGCGCTCATCATGAAACAAGGAGCGCTCCAGACCGCCGTGTCCGTCGGCCTTGGCACCGTGCTCTCGCTCCTCGCCGGTCAGGCTCTCGCCGCGATGCTCTTTGAGATCAGCCCCGGCGACCCGGTCGCGCTCGGCCTCGCCGTCGTCGTGCTCAGCCTCGCCGCGCTCTTTGCCTGCTTCGTCCCCGCCCGCCGCGCCGCCAAGGTCGATCCGATGGTCGCCCTCCGCGCCGAGTAGAATCTTTCCTCTTAATCTTTCTCTTTCTCCCCGCTCCCAGCTCCCCGCTCCCCGCTCCTCCCCCATCCCCTGACGAAAAAGAAAGATTGAGAGAACGAGAAAGATTCCCGCCCGCCGGCTCCGCCAATCAAAAATCGAGAATCCAGAATCGAAAATTCCCCAAATGCTCCCCGACCTCCGCTTCGCCGGCCGCCGGCTCCTCAAGTCGCCCGGCTTCACTGCCACGGCGCTCACCACCCTCGCCCTCTGCTTCGGCGCCACCCTCACGATTTTCGCCGTTGTCGATTCCGTGCTGCTCCGCCCGTTGCCGTTTCCCGACGCGGATCGCCTGGTCACCGTTTACAACACCTACCCGAAGGCCGGCGTCGACCGCGACGGTGCCTCGCTCCCAAATTACTATGAACGCCGTGGCCAAATCGCCGCGTTCAGCGACTTGGCCATCATCCGACCCGACACCGCCATCGTCGGCGAACCCGGCTCGACCGAGCGCATCGACATCGCCCGCATTTCGCCCGAATTCTTCCAGACCCTCGGGGTCGCCCCGATC
This sequence comes from Opitutia bacterium, assembly GCA_016199925.1. GTDB lineage: Bacteria > Verrucomicrobiota > Verrucomicrobiia > Opitutales > Opitutaceae > JACQFT01. Next base: position 6,004 of record JACQFT010000098.1, read on the forward strand.
CTCGGCCGCAGTTTCGCTGAGGAGGAAACGACTCTCCAGAACGACGGCGTCGCGATCCTGGACGATGCTTACTGGCGCCGGCAGCTCCATGCTGACCCGCAGGCGCTCGGCCGGACGATCCGGATGGACGGTGTGGCGAAAAAAATCGTTGGCATCCTTCCACCCGGGTTCCGGTTTCTCTCTGCGGAGGCGCGCGTTTACCTTCCGTATTCGTCCGACCCCAGCAGTCGTGAGCCCGCGCAACGTCACTCGGGCAACCAGATCACGATGATCGCCCGTCTTCGGCCCGGCGTCTCGGCCACCCAGGCGGAGGCGGAAATCGCCGCCCACAACGCCGGGCTCGCCGCTAGCTACCCCCAGGCGAAGATGATCGCCGAGGTCGGCTTCCGGTCCGTCGTCACTTCACTCCATGCGGATCACGTGCAGAGCCTCCGCCCCATGCTTCTTCTCCTCGAGGCCGGCGTGCTGCTGCTCCTGCTCATCGGGAGCGTCAACCTCATCAACCTCCTGCTGATCCGCGCCAGCAGCCGCGCCAAGGAACTCGCCATCCGGCAGTCCATGGGTGCGACCCGGGGACACGTGATCAGGGAAGTGCTGGCAGAAACGATGCTGCTCGCCGTCCTCGGCGGACTCGGCGGACTCATCGTCGCCGCGTTCGGCCTCGAGCTCGTGCGCGTGCTCGGGGCGGAAAGACTGCCCCTGGCCGCCCACCTCGCGCTCGACGGCCGGGTCGCCACCGCCGCGCTGCTCGGCACCGTCGTCTTGGGCGCCGTCTTTGCCCTGCCCGTCGTCTGGTTCAACCTCCGCACCCACGTGGCGAACGCGCTTCAATCCTCATCGCGCACCAGCACGGCCAGCCACGCCGCGCAACGACTGCGGCACATGTTTATCGTCGCGCAAATTGCCCTCGCCTTCGTCCTGCTCTCTGGCGCGGGGCTGCTCGGCCTCAGTCTCCAGCGCGCGCTGGCGGTTTCTCCCGGGTTTCGCCCCGACCATGTTCTCTCCGGACAGTTGACCCTGCCGTGGAAAAATTATCACGGCGCCGCCTACCTCCCGTTTGCCGAGAAACTGACCGCTGAGCTCAGCGGCCAGCCCGGGGTCATCGCGGCCGGCCTCACGACGAAGTTGCCGCTCAGCGGTGCCGGCAATCAGTCGGGCAAAAGCGCCGTCACCGTGAAAGGCCATGCTCCCCGGCCCGGCGAAACCGTCCGCGCCCACTACACCTACGGCGTGATGGGCGACTACTTCGCCGCCCTGGGCATTCCGCTGCAACAAGGCCGGTTTATCGACACCGCCGATTCGCACCGCACGGCGCGGGTCTGCGTGGTGGACGAGGATTTTGTCCGCCATTACTGGCCGACCCTAAGCTCGTCGAACGGACCAAACAGCGACGCCCTCGGTCAGCGGCTGTTTCTGGGTTCGCGCGAAAGCAGTGACACCGAGGCGTTCACCGTGGTCGGAGTGGTGGGTGCGGTGAAGCAGACCGACCTCACCGATAACGAAGCCCTCGGCACGGCCTACGTTCCGCTGGCCTACCGCTCCGACCTGCAACTGTTCGTGGTCACCCGCACCAGCCTGCCACCCGAGTCACTCGGTCCCACTCTGCGAAGCGTCCTGCGCGGCCTCGACCCGGAACTTCCGCTCAGCAGCTTGAAAACGATGGACGCGCGCCTTGCCGACAGTCTGATCGCCCGTCGTTCGCCGGCGCTGCTCGCGGGCCTGTTCGCCGGCGTGGCGCTGCTGCTCGCCGCCATCGGCACCGATGGCGTGTTGAGCTACGCGGTCGCTCAACGCGAACGCGAGATCGGCGTGCGGCTGGCGCTCGGCGCGCAAACCGCCCAGATCGGCCGCCAGTTTCTCTCTCTCGGCGTCCGCCTGCTCGCCGCCGGCACGGTGCTCGGCGTCGCCGGCGCGTGGCTGGCCGGCCGGGCGATGCAGACGATCCTGTTCGATGTCCCCGCCCTCCACCCCGCGACCCTCGCCGCCACCGCGGCGATCATGAGCACGGTCGCCCTGCTCGCCTGCTGGCTCCCCGCCCGCCGCGCGAGCAGAGTCGATCCGATGGTCGCCCTCCGCTCCGAGTAGAATCTTTCTTCTTAATCTTTCTCTTTCTCTTTCTCCCCGCTCCCAGCTCCTCGCTCCTCCCCCATCCCCTGACGAAAGAGAAAGAGTAAGAGAACGAGAAAGAGAACGATTCCATCCGTCGTCCGTCATCCGTCATTCGTCATTCACCGTCCCTCACGTCTCCACTTCTATTCCCGTGAACCCTCTCCGTCCCCTCCTGAAATCGCCGCGCTACGCGCTGCTCGCCATCGCCATCATCGCCCTCGGAACCGGTTCCTGCACCGCCGTGTTCAGCCTCTTCGAGTCGCTCATGCTGAAACCGCGCGCGGGACTCGTCGACGAGTCGCGCCTCGCCGACATCGGTCTTACCAGGAAAGGCTCCGGCTTCGACAATTTCTCCTACCCGGATTTTGAGGACTATCGCGCGCAAAATTCCACTTTCACCGACATCGCCGCGGTGGCCTTCGCGACGCGCCCCGCCGGGCTTTCCGTCGCGGACGACGCCCAGCCCGCCAATCTCCAGTGGGTGTCGGCCAATTTCTTTTCCGTGCTCGGCGCCCGCTTTGCCTCCGGTCGCGGTTTCGCCGGCACCACGGGCGAAGCCGCCGTCGTGCTCAGCCACAACTACTGGCAGCGGCGTTTCCAATCCGATCCCGCCGCCGTCGGCCGCTCCGTCATCCTGAACGGCCAGCCGGTCGCGATCATCGGCGTGACGGAGCCGGGCTTCCACGGCGCCACGGTGGTCGCCGCCGATCTGTGGGTCCCCTATTCCTTCAACGCTGTCCTCCATCCCGGCAGCCAGCTCACCATCAATCGGGAAAACACCATCCTCATGGGTATCGGCCGACTGAAGCCGGGCGTCACGCTCGCGCAGGCGCAGGGCGATCTCTCCCTGATCGCGGCGCGCAACGCTGCCGCGTATCCGCTTTCGCACCAAGATCACGGCGTGGCCGTGGCCCGCTCCAGCCGTTTCCCCGGCGAGATCGGCCTGGCGGCCGGCGCCTTCCTCGGCATCCTCGGGCTGCTCGCACTGCTCGCCCTCCTCGTCGCCAGCGCCAACATCGCCGGACTGATGCTCGCCCGCGGCGCGGCGCGGCAGCGGGAATTCGCCGTGCGCTCCGCTCTCGGCGCCGACCGCGCCCGCCTCGTCCGCGCTCTCCTCGCCGAGCACCTCACCCTCTTCGTCATCGGCGGTGCCGCCGGCTCCCTCGTCTGCCTGTGGTTGGTCGACGCCCTGCGCGGCCTCGTGCCCGTGCTGCCCGTTTCCGTCGCGGTCGACGTCACGGTGAATCCCGCCGCCTTCGCCTTCATCCTCGGTCTCTCGCTGCTCGTCGGCCTGGTGTTCGGCCTCGGGCCCGCGCTCAGCAGCTCGCGCTTCGATCTCCTCGCCGTGCTGCGGCGCGGCGAGCGACCTGCGGGCGGCTCGCGCCTCTTCAGCCTCCGCAGCTTCTTCCTGGTTATCCAGCTGACCTTGTCGCTCGCCCTGCTAACCACCGCGGCCACGCTCGCCCGCTCGCTCTGGCAGCTCGCCTATCGCGATCCCGGTTTCGACAGCCGCCGCGTTGAGTTTGTCCAATTCGACCTCCGCACCGCCGGGCTCACCGACAAGACCGGTCCGCTCTTCCTCGCGCAACTCCTCTCCGCCGCGCAGCGGTTGCCGACGCTCTCCCACGCCGCTTTCACCGCGGTCGTCCCGCTCGAAGGCGGCGGCAAGAGTTTCGGCGACCTCCGCAAGCCGACCGATTCCAAGGACGAGCCCGCCCCCCGCCTCGACTGGAATCTCGTCAGCCCCGACTACTTCGCCACGCTCGGCATTCCCCTCGTGAAGGGCCGCGGCTTCACCGCCGCGGATCGCGACGGCGCGCCGCTCGTCGGCATCGTCAACGAGACGATGGCCGCGCGCTACTGGCCGGGCGAAAACGCCGTCGGCAAGATCCTCCTCAACTCCGACGGCAAGCCGGTCGAAATCGTCGGCGTGGCCCGCAACGCCAAATACCGCAGCGCCGGCGAAGCGCCCCGCCCCCACTTCTATGCACCGAGCGCGCAACTCTACGACTCGCGCACCACTCTGTTCGCGAAGTCGCTCACTGGCGCCTCCGTCGTCCCGCAGTTGCGCGCCCTCGTCGCGAAATTGCAGCCGGCGCTGCCCGTCCACCACGCGCAAAGCCTCTCCGACTCCATCGCGGCGTCGCAGGTGCCGCAGCGCGTCGCGGCCGGCGCTGCGCTCGGCACGGGTGCGCTCGCCCTCCTGCTCGCCGGCATGGGCGTCTACGGCGTCACGCTTTTCTGGACCACCACCCGCGCGCGCGAATTCGGCGTGCGCCTCGCGCTCGGCGCCGCGCCGCGCAGTCTGCTCGTCCTCGCGCTCTCCGGCAGCCTCCGCCTCGCCGCGATCGCCACCGTCTTCGGCCTCGCGGCGGCGTTTGGATTGACGCTCCTCGTCAATTCGCTCTTCGGCGGCATCGATGCCAGCCCACTCGTCTTCGGCGGTGCCGCCGCGCTCTTCGCCGGTCTCGTCGCACTCGCCGCGTTCCTCCCCGCCCGCCGCGCCGCCCGCGTCGACCCGATGATCGCCCTCCGCGCCGAGTAGTTCCTCGCCGCCTGCTCGTCCGCCCTCTGCTCCGATTGGTGTCCCGACCGCTGCTGGCCGGCGGGCTGAAAACTCCTGCATCTTTCGCCCCCTTTGCCGTGTTTTCCTGCCAACCATGCCCGCTCTCCCCGCCCGATCGCCGTCACATCGCCTGCGCGGCCGACCCTTTTCCCACCGCGCGGCTCCCTCCCGACCCAGCCCGCCTGCCGACAATTCGTCCGGCAAAGTAGGCGTTCTCGAACCCGGCTCCGAGGCTATCGGCCAACCCTCATGCAACTGACGACCATCACATCACTGGGGAGAGACGACCTCCATGTCGTCCGTCTGTGCGCTCGCGGACCAGACGGAGCCGGTCCCTCCACCCAAACCAAGCCTCAGCCAGCTCAACAAGAACGGACTCGATGCGAATGAACGCCTCCCGGATTCTCCTCTTCCAACTCGTGCTCGCCGTCGCGGCCGCCGGCGCTCCGCGCTCGGCCGACCAGCAGGCCGCCGTCGAGCTTTACGCCGCGCGCCAGGACGCCGAGGCCCGGACGCTGTTCGCCCGGCTCGCCGCCAAAGAACCGGCCGATGCCGAGGCCCACCACTATCTGGGCCAGCTCGCCCTCCGCGCCGAAGACCACGCCGCGGCGAGACTCCATCACGAAAAAGCGGTCTCCCTCGCCCCGGCCAACAGCCTCTACCATCTCCGGCTCGGCGACGCCTATCTCCTCACCGGCGAAAAATCCGGGATGTTCTCCATGTCGGGCTGGCTCAAGAAATGCAAAGCCTCCTACGACCAAGCCCTCGCCCTCGACCCGGCCAACATCGACGCGCGGGCCAGCCTGCTCGAGTATTATCAGGACGTGCCCGGTTTCATGGGCGGTGGGATGGAGCACGCCTACGCGCAGGCGGACGCGATCACCAAGCTCGACTCCGCCCGCGGCCGCACCGCCCGGGCCGGCGTGCTCGTCGCCGACAAAAAATACTCCGAAGCCTTCGCCCTCTACGACGCCGTACTGGCCGACGCGCCCGCGGACTACCGGGCCCTCTACGGCAGCGGTCGCCTCGCCGCCATCACCGGCCAGCGAGTCACCGACGGCATCCGGCGACTGAACCAATGCCTCGCTCTTCCGGCCCCGGAGAACAGTGCCGGCCTCGCCGCACTCCAATGGCGGCTGGGCATGCTCCATGAAAAGAACGGCGACAAAGCGGCCGCGCGCGTCGCCTACGAAGGCGCGCTCAAAGCCGACCCGAAATTCGACCGCGCGAAAAAAGCTCTCCGCGCCCTGAACTGATGCCCGCCGCCCCAGCCGCCCTGCCAACCATGACCACCCTCCTGCCAGACCGCGGCTTTTCCGTCCGGCTCGCGCTGCTCATGTTGCTCGCGGTTCTCCCCATCCGCGCCGCAGACAACTCCCCGTCCGATGATATTTTTCGCCGGGCCGTCGTCGGCACCTGGCTCCACGAGAAGAACGCCGGAGTCGCCACCGTCGCCGTTTACACGATTTATCGCGAGGACGGCGTCGCCCACGAACTCGTCAAAATCAAGTTCGCCTTTCAGAAAGCCACCAGTGTCTGGACCGAATACCGCTGGAGCGTCGCGCACGGCGTGTTGCACTTGGCCCCCGTCCGCTCCCGCGCCCAGGCTGACGCCGCCGATGTCAACTTGGAGAAAGTCGAACGCCAGCTCGTCAGCGTCACCGCGCGCGAGATGCATTTCCGCCGCAAGGGCAAGGAACGCCAAGACCGCAAAGTCGTTCTTCCCGGCGACGTGCAAAAGATGTTCGCCGAACTGGCCGCGAAATAACGCCGCCGCGCTCCGGACGATTCCCACCACCCGCCGCCGGTGCAGCCAATCGAAAAGTCCCGCACCACCCCGAGGAAGTCGTCAGCCTGTTCAACGCCAGTCAGGGCGCCCAGCGCGAGTTCCGGCGCTTCTCCCTCCAAGAATACCAGGCCCTCCAGGCGCCCAACGATGTTTTCGCCGGCCTCGCCGCCATCTCGCCCGCGCGCGCCGGCCTCAGCCCCGAGCCCGGCGCGGGCCTCCAGCGCAGTCTCGTCCATCTCACGTCGGCCAACTATTTCTCGCTGCTGGGCGCCACGCCCGCGCAAGGCCGGTTCTACGACGACGCCGAGGCCCGCCCCGGCGCCAATCTGCCGGTCGCCGTCGCGAGCCACGCGCTGTGGCAGCGTCTCGGCGGCCAGCCCGGCTTCGTCGGCAGCACGCTGTGGGTCAACGGCCAGGCCTGCACCGTCATCGGCCTCACGCGGCCGGAGTTCAGCGGACTCAGCGCGCTGTTGTCGCCCGAACTGTGGCTGCCGCTCGGGATGTATTCCCACCTCGGTTCCGCCGCCAGCCGCGCCAGCGGCCACGCCGACCTGCATCGCCCCGACAATTTCTCGCTCATGCTCACCGGCCGGCTGCAACCGGGCCTGAGCCTCGCGGCCGCCCGGCTGCGCCTGCCCGCGCTCGCCGGCCAACTGCCCCGCGGGCCCGGCGCCGACGCCCAGAACGCGCGCGAATTGTCGATCGCGCCGCCCTCGCGCTTCAGCAACAGCGCGGAGCCCAGCGACAACACCGAGGTCGCCGTCTTGGTCACGCCGCTCCTCTTCATGGCCGGCAGCGTGCTGCTCATCGCCTGCCTCAATCTCGCCAACATGCTCCTCGCCCGCGGCGCCGCGCGGTCCAAAGAGATCGCCCTCCGCCTCGCCCTCGGGGCCACGCGCGGGCGCATCATTCAACAACTCCTCGTCGAGGGCCTCGTCCTCGCGCTGCTCGGAGGCGCGCTCGGCCTGGTGCTGAGCGTCTGGGCCAACCGCGCGATGCTCGCCTCCCTCGACGGGGCGATCCGCTCCTCGTCGAACGCCACGCTCAGCCTCCGTCCGGAACTCGACGCCACCGTGCTCGGCCTCACTTTCCTCGCCTGCGCCGCGGCCACCCTCCTCTTCAGTCTCGCTCCCGCGCTGCGCGCCTCGCGGCTCGATGTCGTCGCCGATCTCAAGGCCGCCGGCGCCGCCCCCGCCGCGGGCGATCGCTGGAACCGGTTCTTCGCCGGCCGCCATCTGCTGGTCATGGGCCAGATCACTCTCTCCGTCGTGCTCCTGTTCAGCGCCGGCCTCTTTTTGCGCGGCGCGTTGAAGGCCGGCACCATCCCGCTGGGCTTCGCCTCGCACGACAGCCTGGTCACGGTGATCGACCACACCCTCCGCAACTCCTCCCCCGCGGAGACTCAGCAGAGTCTCGCCGCTGTGCGGGCCCGGATCAGCGCGCTGCCGGGCGTGAGCCACGCCGCCATCTCCACGCAGGCGCCGATGAGCAACACCGAGAACTCCCGCCGCGTCCTCCCGGCCAGTGCGCCGCTCCCCGCCCCGGGCGCGGCGGCCCCGGCGGAGCGCGGCACCCGCGCCCTGTTCGCCGGCCTCAGCCCCGGCTACTTCGCCGCCCTCAGCGTGCCGCTGCTGCGCGGGCGCGACTTCACCGAGAACGAAGCCCGCGACGAGCGCGCCCCGCGCGTCGCCATCATCGACGCGACTCTGGCGCGCCAACTCTTCCCCGAGGGCGACGCGCTCGGCCAGCGCATCCGCTACGCGGGCGACGCCGCGGGCAAGGATGCCGCAAGCATGGAGATCGTGGGCATCGTCGGCGAGCACCGCCACGAGTTCCTCCAAGTCGAGCCGACTCACCGGATTTTTGTCCCGCTCGTGCAAGCGCCCCGGAGCACCACCTATCTGCACACCCGCCTCGCTGACGGTCGCCGCGCATCCGTCGTCGGCGCCTTGGCCGCCGTGCGCCGCTAGCTCCGCCAGCTCGACCCGCAGTTGCCCGTGCTGCTCCACGAACCGACGGCCGAGTTCATCCGCCGCGACTATTCGCTCTGGAGCGCCCGGCTCGGCGCGGCGGTCTTCGGCGTCTTCGGCGCCATCGCGCTTCTGCTCTCGGTCATGGGCGTCTACAGCGTCAAGGCCTACGCCGTGGCGCGCCGCACCCGCGAGATCGGCATCCGCCTCGCCTTGGGCGCGCGCCCCGCGGACATCCTTTCGCTCATCCTGAAACAGGGCGCGCAACAAATCGCGTTCGCCTGCGCCGTCGGGCTCCTGCTCGCCCTGCTGCTCGGGCGCGGGCTCACCGCGTTGCTCTTCCACCTCAGCCCCGCCGATCCGTTCGCGCTGGGCGGAGCGATCGCCGTCCTCGGCAGCGCCGCGCTGCTCGCCTGTTACCTTCCCGCGCAGCGAGCCACCCGCGTCAGCCCCCTCACCGCCCTCCGCTCCGAGTAGAATCTTTCTCTTTCCTCTTTCTCTTAATCTTTCTCGTTCTCCCCGCTCCCAGCTCCCAGCTCCCTTCTCCCCGCTCCCTGCTCCCCGCTTCCCCACCTCCCCTGACGAAAGAGAAAAAGTAAGAGAACGAGAAAGATTCCCGCCCGCCGCCGATTCCGCCAATCGAAAATCGAAAATCCAAAATCGAAAATCCAAAATGCTCCCCGACCTCCGCTTCTCGCTCCGCCTCCTCGCGAAATCCCCCGGCTTCACCGCCGCCGCCCTCGCTGTGCTCGCCCTCGGCATCGGCGTGAACACCGCCATCTTCAGCATGGTGCATGAGCTGGTGTTCAGCCCTCGCCCGTGGCCCGCCGAGAAACAGGTCGTGCAGCTCTACACGCAGGACGAGAAGAATCCGAAGAGTTTCCGGATGTTCTCCTATCCGCTCTACCAGGAAATGAAGCAGCACAACGCCGCCTTCACCGACATCATGGCCCACAATCTGGCGGTCGTCGGCGTCGGCGAAGGCGAATCCGCCCGCCGCACCTTCAGTGCGATCATCAGCGCCAACTATTTTTCGACACTCCAAGTCCCGCTGGTCCGCGGCCGCAGTTTTCTGCCGGCCGAGGAGAAACCCGGCGCCGCCGTGCAGGTGGCGATTGTCAGCTACAACTACTGGAAGCGCCTCGGGTTCCCGGCCGACTTCGTGGGGAGCACGCTGCGCGTCAACGAGCGTCCCTTCACCGTCGTCGGCATCGCGCCCGCAAACTTCAGCGGCACGATGATGCTCCTCGGCCCCGAACTCTATTTCCCGCTCGGCTGTTTCGATCTGCTCAACAATGATTTTGGCGCCGAGAAACAGCGCGCCCTTGGCCAGGCCGATTCCTACCGCCTCTTCCTCGTCGGCCGGCTCAAGCCCGGCCAAACCCTGGCCAGCGCCGAGCCCACCCTGAAGA